>NZ_VDMB01000039.1 GCF_006175995.1 Desulfobotulus mexicanus | reverse complement strand
GATATTCCCGGACCTTATCCGTACCGGACCCGTTCACCCCCCTGCGGATGCGGGGGTATGCCGTCTTGAAACCAATGGAAGCGGGTCCCCATTCACCCCCCCTGTGAACATTTCCTATCGAACGCGTGGGGCTCATTCTATATCCCCCGTCATGACCATAATCACGGAATTGCAGATATTCTTCGTCTTTATCCGGTGGCGGAGACACAGCACGCAGATGTTCCAGCACAACGGCGGTATGCCATAGGCGGGAACTGTCCATGGTCCATGCCGCATCCCAGACGGGGTGTCTCCCGGACGGAAAGCGTAAATTGGTAAGGCTCTTTACTTTAAGATCCTGCAAGGTGACTGCCTGGCAGGAAAACCTGTAAGAATAGATTTTATTGGTAACGTTGAAATAACCCGATTCCAGTTCATAGCGGCGTTGCAGATTCCTTCGGGCCTTCCAATAGATCCCGAAAGGTTCAGAACCACCGGACCACTGGATTTCCCCATTCTGCTCATGAAAGGATTCCCGAATCTCAAAAAAGGTGTCCCAGTCTGTCATATAAACATGGGCACCACCTGAAGGACAGCCCGGAAGGGGATCTGTCATCGTGTTCCACAAAACCCACCATGCAGCACCATTAAAACCATGCCTCACATCCCGCAGGATGATGGGGCCGGGGTGCAACTCCGTTTCCTCAAACACAACATTGATTTCGTTGTTTGTGATATCCCAGCCGATGGGAACAAGAAATTCCGTATCATCCCAGCCAAAATTGGTCATGTAATACCTGAAAATTTGCGCGCACCCGAAGGAGGCGTTAGGGCATGACCAGTCCTTCCATGACATAAGAGATCCCGCATTCAAATAATCCGAAACATCCCCATCAAAGCCCGGACTATTATAATCGTTCCGGGATTCATTAAAGCTTGCCCTTGGATGCTGCCTCTGGTGCCTGTTTTCCTTCGTAAAGGCCTGTCCCACCTCCCCATTTCGTATAAAGTGCTTATGCCCCTGCTCCATTTCAAAATGCAGCCGCTGGCCATCGTCGTCATACTGCAAAATTCTTTTCAGATGCCTTGTATAGGGCCATGGTGCCCCCGTCTGCCACTTGGACGGAGGGCCATAATTCAGCCCGTCGGGCCAGCCTTCGGGCCATGGATCTCCGGTTTTCCAGCCCTCGGGGGCCTGCCAGGGGATGTCTGCAAAATCATCGTTCACCACATCCCAGTACAGGGCACAGCGGTGGAAAACCACCCGCAGAATAATGGTGGTCACGCAGGGTCGTGGCTCTTCCACAAAGCCGATGACCACGGGTTTTTCCGGGTCCTGCTCCCGAAACGCCACCAGCACCGCATCCCCCTCCTCAAAGGCCGAGGCCCCGCAGGACATATATTCAATGGGTACCTCTTCCAGCAGCTCCAAACCATTGATGGCCATGCCGCCGATGTGGGATCTGGCATCATCCAGCCGCACCCGCCCCTTATGCGTGCCCAGATCCCTCTCCAGCAAAATCCCCGTCCGGACGGTGGGCTTCCATTTCTGCCATCCGGGGAAAAGGGTCCAGCTGAGTACGGCCTGCGCCGTGGTCATGGCCATGGCAGGCATGAGATACCCTTCGGGGAAATCCGGTGCCGTGGGCCGGGTTCCCGGTGCCAGCAGCACCTGCTCCGGCTCCCCGTTCACTTCCAAAGTCGCTGCGGTGCCGGAAAGCCCCTGGGTGCAGTCCGCACACCAGACCTCCCGGATATCCTGCATCCGGTCATTTTTAAGATCCTGTAAAGTCTGCCGGCGGATCTCAAGGGTGAGAATCCGGGCATGGAGCCGCTGGAGCCTTAGCCTTCGGGAACGGATGCCTGCGGTCAGCCGGGTTTTTTCCTGCATCACTTTCTGAATACCCGCCATGGATGCGGAGGAGGGGTCTGCGGTCAAGGCTTGCCTGTATGCAATGATGGCCGCGTCCAGCTTGTCGGACAGGGCTTTTTGCTCTGCTTCAAGGCCTGCCAGCTCTTCTTCCAGCAGGCTGGCCTCTGGCTGAATCTGTTCAAGGGTTTCTGTCAGCATCTGCATCTGCTGGTCCATGTGCTGCCAGTTTCGCAGAAGACGGACCCTGTATCTGCCGCCGCCAAGATCGGCTAAAATTTCTGATTCGGCCATGGTGTTCCTTTTTGTTGCTTTTCATTGTCAATTGTCCATTATCCATTATCAATTATTCAGTCAGCACTTCCATGGTGGCCTGATTCCTTCCCACGGCCACGGCAATTCTTGCCACCCTGTAAGCACCACCCGCCGCCTGCACCGTATCCCCCGGAAACAGCCCCATCACAGGGGCAGAACGAAACCGCATTTTGCCATCCGCCTGCAGGGACATACTGATCAGCGGGTCCAGCACCTTGGGCACGTTGGGATCAAAGGAAAAGGTGATTTTCCCTGCGGCGGTGAGGGTGGCGGAGCTGTTGCGTCCGCCCATGTCCCAGCGGAAGGCCACCCGTCCGGCACTGGCCATTTCCGTGAGCTGGCGGGTGGCGTCCTGATGCACAAAGCCCTGCCGCAGAATCAGCCTGCCGGGGATTCTTGCGAGTATGCCGGTGCTGAAGGCCATGGCATCGGGCACCACCACGGCCATGTATGAGTGGCCGTTTTCCTGCAGCCGATACTGCATGGAAGACATGGGCAGCTCCAGCTCCGGCAGGCTGCCCGCATCATCCTTTATGGTGCAGGTGTAGATTTTCTGGCTGGTCACGGGCATCTCCTTTTGCCACCAGATTTCCCGCAGGGGCAAAGAGCGTATGCGGCTTCGGGCATCAAAGGGTTTTAAAATCAGGATCTCTTCATTTTCCGCAGGAATCACCGGCTCCCGCAGATCCGCAGATGCAGAGAAGCGGGTGTCCGTCAGGGTCAGCACCATGGCTGGCGGATGCAAAAGGCCCTCCGCAGTGAAGGCATCGGCCCCATGGACAAAGGCCGCCAGAACCAGAGGCAGCCGCAGAAGGGCCATGGCGGAAAGATGCCCGGCTTCCGTTTGCCCCTGCCAGTTCCAGATGATTTCTTTGAAATCCGCCACAGCAGAAAAGTGCAGGGCCTCGATATTGAGACGCTCCTTTTCGTCGCTGAAATCCCCGTGGATAAGGGCTTCTGCGGAAAAAGCCCCGGCGTGAATATGCAGGGCAGACCGCAAAGGCGGCAGAATCACCGGAGGGTTCCGGCTGGCCAGCAGATGGTGGGCCGTGCCGAAAAACAGGGGCGGGATCTGGGTGGTGTAATGGATCATCCGGCACCGGAGATGGGGAGTTCACGGATGGCTATAACATAGGCCGTAAACTCTTTGCTGTAAGCGATGGGCACATAAAAATTGTTTGTCCTGTATGCAACACAATGATGGGTTCCATGCTGCGAAGAACTGATGACAGTGTAACCATGAGCTGCGGCGATGCTTGCAAAGGTATGTCCACCACCAGATGTGTCTGCTGCATCGATGCGGTGTAAATCGGAATGCAAAAGCTGGGTCAGTTCCTGTATATTAGGCCACATAGCGTTTTCGGCTGCCATAAGATTGCCGATTCTGTTGCCCGGATTGCTCAAATTCCCACCATCTGGTCTTTTTACCTTCAGAAATTCTGTGTTGTGCTTCCCCGTATAGGGGTCTGCCCCGTCCAGTGGCACCGTCGGTTCGATACCTGGCACCAATTCTTCAATAGTTGCGTAAGAGTTGTTCCTGAATCGCCTACTGGACGGAATTACCAGCCGGGCCTTATTGCTGGCCTCATCCAGCCAGTACACAATCCAGCCGTCCACCACATCCCAGAGCTGGAGGGGCCTGGGCGGAGGCGGCAGCACGGCGTTTTTCGCCCCGTGGGGGTAGCGCAGGGGCAGACGTTTTTTCTGGTTCATAAGAAAGATGGCCATGGTGTTTCCTTTTCAAAAAGGGGTCAGACCCCTTTTTGGTGCCTTTTTGTGGCTTCTGTTATTAAGGTCTTTAAAGTCCTTAAGGTCCTTAATGAAGGCTGCCCTTTACGGCAGGCAATGGCTGTGCTGCTCCGGTCGGGCTTTCACCCCGAAAGCCCTGTTTTATCTTTTAAGGGGGTATCAAAAAAAAGGTGGCACCCACCTAAGCATCAAACCTTAATCCTCCGGCAGGGCAGCACCCACAAATCACTGTTTTTACCGTGGGTATCCACGCCCCCCGTGCCCATATGCACCTTCAGGCAGCGGAAGGCGCTGTTCTGGGAGGAGGTCAGGGCCTCCCTGTCGGAGCTGCCGGGGGCGCTCCCTGCGGCAATGGCGGCAAGGGTGGCTCCACCACCGGAACCATCCCTGGTGTCGATAAGGCTTTTTTGCTGAAAGATCGCCAGCAGCTCCTGCCTGTTGGGTAGAAAGTAGCCCAGATTTTTGCAGTAATGGGCCGCATCCGTGTTGCTGTAATCCCGTGTCAGAACATCCGTATTGTAAAAGCCCGTGTTTGGGTCCGTGTCATTGGGACCTAAGCGGGGAATGGATGCCGTGGACCAGTTTGAACCGTAGCGTCTTCTCACCCTCAGGGAAGCAGGAGCCGCCAGCAGATAAAACCCGCCCACGATGGCAAAGAGGATATCCCCGTCCACCACATCCCCCACCACAGGATCACGGGGCCGGACAGCTTCCGCATACCCGCAGGGGTAGGCACGGGGCCGCAAAATCCGTTCGGAAAAGCGGTAAAAGCCCATCAGCTCAAATCCCCCGAAACCAGAACCGCCACATCCTTCAGGGAGGATGCCGCGGACAGGCTGTCGCCGGGGGCCAGCACAAAGATCGTATCCAGCGCAAAGGGAGAATCCGTCTCCGCAAGGGTAATGGCCCAGCGGAAAAGGAGATTGCCGCCCCCATCCCTGTGGAAAAAATCGATCCTTGCACTGGCGGTGTCCGAGTAATTGGAAACAAAAAAGCTCAAAGCAAGGGTCTGCTTGTCCGAAGGTGCCGTGACCAGCGGATATTCCTCCTCAAAAACAGGAAACTCCGGTATGGCCCATCTTTCCAAAGCCATTGAATCAGCCTCCCTGTCGCAGGTCAAAGCCCATGTTTTTAAGCTGAAAAATAACGCCCTCCGTCACCGTGACCAGCTCCCCGAAGTTGATATGGCCCACAATGCGGCTGTCTCCGGGGGTGTCTTCGCTGAACTGCATGACCACGGCTCCGGATACGGGACCGATGCTCCCGCCCTGTGCCGTCCACACGGCGTCCTGCCATGAGATGGTGGCCATGGCCCAGGTGTTGTCCTGCTGCCATCCGCCCGCATCCAGCAGCAGCGCCCCACCGCTTGCATACCCGTTTCCCATGGGGATTTCCTGATCCGTGACCTTGCTGTACCTGTCGTGCTCAATGCGGTCGAAAACAAAGGCAGGCTTCATCAGAATGGCCCGGAAGATGCCCGTTTCAAAGTTAAGGCTTCCCCGGCCCATCTCGTATAAAAGCCCGTTTGCCAGTGTCCTTGTGATGGCCATTTATTGTGCCTCCCTCAAAATCAGAATCTCCATACCCGCTCTGTCATCCTTTGCCTGCCATGCGGAAGGTACGCCAAAGAAAAGGCCCTCTTCCGTGGATACCCGAACTTCGCCGTACAGCCTGACCATGCGGGTGAGCCATGGCAGATGCCGGATGTCTGTGGATATATTTATGGTACGGTCTGCTGCTGCGTAGCCCGTGTCATAGACCACAGCCCCACCGTCCAGGGTTGCCGTGCGGGATGCTCTGCGGCTGCCTGATCGGTTGCCCAGCACAGCAGACGGGTGCTGCCGCATGATGCGGGAGCCGTTCAGGTCAAACTCAGGGGCTGTTAAAATGATATTCATGGCTTGCCTTTCAGAATAAAATAAAAGGGGTCAGACCCCTTAAAAAAAGACCCATCTTTTAAGGGGTCTGACCCCTTTTATTAAGTACCCAGCAGCATATCCATGCCCTCTTCGTTAACTCTGAGCTGTATTGCACTTAAAACCTCCCACATGAAGGCCTCAAGGTGGGGCTGCAGGCCCTCTCCGTTGATGGTAATCAGGGACTGCTCCTTTCCGTGGTTCAGCCTGTGCTGCTTTTCCCGAAGCATCTGTATTTCAAGGTCTGTCATGATCATCTGCTTGTCATGGGCTTCCTGCCTGAGCTGATTTTCCTTTCGGATCTGGCTTTCAATATTAAGCTTGTCCCTCATACTGTCTGCCTGTAAAACCTGACCAAAAAGACTCCCCAAAAGATCCCCGGTGGAGGAAATGGTGTTGTCCATGCTGCCCATGATTGCTTTAAACTTCTCCGCATCCGCCTCCAGTTCGGCGATGTTCATTTTTGCGTGCCACTCGATATTGGTTTCCAGCACCGCCAAAGTCGCCTTGATGCGCGCGGTTTCTTCCGCAAGCTGGGCCTTGTCCATCTCCACCATGAGGGCAAGGCGTTTTTCCGGGGGGATTTCTTCTTCCAGCTCTTCTCTGGTTTTTTTGATGGAATTTTTGTCCGGGCCTGCGACATAGGTGACGTGCTGTTCGTCATCCATAAAGGACATCACGCCCTTGACCACTTCGATGGATCTTTCGTCCGCCTCCGCCGTGATCTTTGTGGCTTTTTCTCCGGGGATATCCGCAAGGGCCGTTTTCAGAGCATCCCAGGAGGCCTCGTCTTTATGGATCAGGAAATCGATGATCACTTCCTCGGACAAATGGGTGGCATCCATCCCCAGCTCTTTCATCTGATCCCGTGCGGACTGAATCTCTTCCGCAGAAACCCTGATTTCCACCTCTGTATTTTCACTGAGCTTTTCCAGCTCTTCGGCAAACTCCCCCGCAGATCCGGCCCCGCCCTCCATGACCTTGGCGGTTTCGTCCGTGGCCTTGGCCATTTCCCGGAGTCTCTCCGTGTTTTGCGGAATGTAAACACCTGCCACAGCCATGGCATCATTCATCCGGTCGATATTGGCCTCGGTATCCCGGACGGGCAAAAACAAAGAAATCAGCATCCCTTTCCAGAACCCGAACTTTTCCGTCAAAAACTCAGACCGCTGGGCCAGACCCAGCTTGTGCCCGGCTGTCCTGACCAGTGCCGGGTCCATTTCCGCAAATTTTGTTATGAGATCCCCACCCAGCTGCAAAAGCGGGTTCCACGCTTCCAGAATTCCGGAAGATGCCGTAGCAAGGCTGCCCATACCATCCACAAGCACCTGAAGAATCTGCCCCAGCTCGTCGGGCTTGGTGGGGTCCAGCCCCTGAAATATGGAATCAAACAGGTCTTTGATGGTTTCGCTCAGCTCGTCTGCGCCTGCGGTAAACCGGGACCAGTCAATATTTTCCAGAGCCTCGGGCAGGGCCTGACCAATGTCCGAGGCCCACTCCGTAAACTCCCCGGCGCTTTTGGAAAGACGGGCATACAGCTCATCAAAGGCTCCGGCATCGATGCTGGTGCGCAGCCCCCCGAATATCTCAGACAGGGCGCTCACGGCATCGCCGTATTCATCCAGCAGGGGCAGGCCTGCGGTCACAAAGGTGGCCCGCATGGAGTTAAGGAGTTTTTGATTATAAAGGGCCACGTTGTCGGCCATCTTTTCGTAGGCTGCATCCGTTGCCCCGGAAGAGGTCTGCATCTGCTGCTGCATGGAAAGAAAATGATCGCCGCCGTCGGCACCAAACATGGCCAGCACGCCGGTGAGTCCCTGCACGTTGCCAAAGAGCCTTGCAATGGTTTCCACATTGCCATCCGTGGCCGCATACACATCCTGCATCACACCCTCAAAGCCCTTGGATTTCAGGGCAGAAGCATCAAAGCCAATGCCTAAAGCCTCGGCCTCTTTTGCCGCCTGCTCCGATGGCTTGATGATGGCCTGAATGGCTCCCCGGATGGCTGTCATGGCTTCGCTGGTGGGTGCGCCCTTGGCGGTGAGAACGGCAATGGCCGCTGCCAGGGTTTCAAAGGGCACGTCTCCGGCTGCGGCGATGGATGTGACCTGTGAGAGGGATTTGGACAGCTCCGGCAGGGTGGTCTGCCCGGATTTGACAGTGTTAAAAAGGATGTCCGAGTACCGGGAGGCTTCGTCCGAACTGGCACCGTAGGCGTTCATGGTGGAAACCAGCGCCACGGTGGTATCGGCAAGCTCTGCTTTGCCTGCAATGGCAAGGCGTTCTGTCTGGGCGATGAGGCCGATGGCGTCTTTGTAGTCCGTGCCTGCGGATATGGCCGCATAGGTGGCGGCGTTCACCTCGGCCATGGCAAAGGCGGAATCCGCACCATAATCCAGCAGGTTTTTGCGGAAGATGCCGAGGTCATCGCCCGTGGCATCAATGAGGGTGGAAATCTCGTTGAAGGAGTCGGACCACTCTCCGGCTGCGGCAATGGCCACCCCGGTTCCGGCTGCTGCCATGGCTCCGAGGGCTGCGGTGGTGGTGAGGGTGGCATCGGCCATGGCAGCCATGGGTTTTGTGACGCTGCGGACGCCATCTTCTATGACGTTCATGGCCATTCCCAGCTTGCCCAGATTGGTGTTGATGCCTGTGGCTACCTGGGAGACCTGATCATCACCTGAGAAGACGATTTTGACTATTTTTTCTACGTTGGACATGGTGCCTCACGGAGTGGGTTGGTTTCTTACTGGCTACCGCAAAAGACCTTCTGTGCTTTCGGGTTTAAAGCCCATCCGGTGGCTGAGGCTCTCGAAGCCCGGCGGCCATGCTGCCTTTAAAGGCTGCCTTCCTTAAAGTCTTTAAGGTCATTAAGGTCTTTAATGAGGGCAGGCCTTTGCAATAAACAAAGCCCGGTCGCTGCACTTCGGGTGCCTCAGCGACCGGCTCCCGAAGCGCGGCCCGGCTTTAAACCCGAAAGCCCTTTCAGACTTTGGTGGCAACCAGCAGCCCCTTTTTGCAGTATAGGGCCACAGGGGGCAGCATTTGCCGTTTGCACCTTATATGAGCGCAGATGCATGTTCTTTTTGCTTAAACAGGCCATGATTTAGCTTGACGGGGTGTGCAACAAACAAAAAACCCCCGCACCGGAACCGATGCAGGGGCTTCATTTATAAAATCAGAAAAGGCTTACTTCCCGCCGCCCTGACTTCTGAGGGATTGAACAAAGGCTTCGTGGTGGACTTCCGGGTTCAGCACACAGACCGTCCGCAGGACGTTATTCACGGATACCACCATATTCTGATGAAGCTGGCTCAGGGTGCTTAAACTTGCCAGCATATCATTCACTTCCCGGACAAGGTGCCTTGCCAGAAGGATCTGGTCTTCATGGCCATGGGGGAGGGTGGCAGGAGCGGAAGCGCCATAGCGGCCCGTTCGGCGGATGGCGGGGAGAACTTCACTGGCTACCCAGTTGGTGAAATCTTCGGCAGCGGGTTTGTTGGACCGGAAGGCCAGCTTGTAGAGGGCGGGTTCGTTGATGATGATGAAATCCTGATCTTGTTCACCATACACGCCGTGCTGGTTTTTGAGGGGGGTTCGGAAACTCCGAACCCCCCTCCAGTTCACCGGAATATTTGAAAGAGATTCTTCACCCCTCCACGCTATTTCCAGCGCAGTATAAACATCCTTTGCAACAAACCAGATTTCTCCACCTTCGGACAGGGTTCTTACGGTGTGCTTTTCAAATGTAAAGTCAAGGGAATGGTTTTCGTGTGTCATGGCAGTTCTCCAGTTTTAAAGAATGGAAGGAAACCGCCACACTGAAGGCTAAAACAGTGGTGGCGGAACTATGCGGGTTAGCCTTACCGGGTAACTGGCAACCGGCGCTTCCGAGGAAGCCCCGCATAGCTCCGCCATAAGGGTGTGCGAGGGCGCAAAAAATGCGCCTGCATTTTCTTTATAGAGGGGCGCTGAACGCCAGATACTTTCGGGAGGCTAATCCCGGCTGTGGTTTTTTGCCGCAGCATCAAAACTGTACCTAGACCGGAATGGAATGTCAAGATGCTGCTGCGGATATGGGAAAAGTTACGGGAAATGTAAACGTGGCTTGTCAGGCTGGGGCGGGTGGGGTATGAAAAAAGGAACGTTTTTTGAGGGTGCAGTGGGGTTTGTGGGCAGTATAATTCCTCAGTCTGCATGTTATACAGATCCGTATAATATTTTGTTATGCCTAAGGGGAGTTTGGGTTGATCGACATTGTTTACTTAGCGGCCATTGTGTTGTTGCCTCTTCTTATTCCTGTAATGGTCATCGCGGTCATTTTGGGAAATGGTTCTTGGCTCGTTGAAAGGCTCCAGTCCACCTTGACTCTGCATGAGGAACGAGGGCTCGCTGAGCAAGGTCTACTGTGGGTATCAATACTGTCTCCATTTCTATATTTCCTCGCTCTTGGAGCAATTTCTTGGAGCGGTCACTCTATATCTCTGACAAGTGATGGTTTGAAGGTTTTTTTATCAATTAGCGCGCTACCTATAGGAGTCTTATCTCTTTCTCTGCCATTGTCAGTGCTCGTGTCTCGCCTGCATGCCACCAAGCAAACGGCTAAGCAAATTAAAATTACACAGCAGAAAAACAACATCGACCTTTTCCACTCTCATAGAAAGGAGCTTTTCAGTTATTTTGCTCAGATAGGCGAAGTTGAATATCTTGGTTGTTTAACCGGAAAATTCAAAGTACATCCGCGTGTTCATAAGGTTTTCTTTACCGGCAATCCCGAGGATGGAATTCCGCTAGTGAATCAAGAAGCCTTCGAAGATATTGAGAGAGAGTTATCGTCAGCTAGATGGCAGCTAGACGCAGTAATACGAGATGTTAATCCCCAGTTGACCTACAGTTTCTATATTGCCAATTTTTGCAGCACAATCTATCGCCTAAGCCAAAAACTTGGGCTGCCGGAAATTTATGTGGAACTCTCTGAAAAAAGCAAATTAGTTCCAACGAAGCTAGATGGTAAAGAAGATGTCGAGCTTTTAACCGTCGGTCAAACCACGGATGAAGCCGTCGCTGCATATAGGTATGCGAAAGGCTATTTTCATAATCTTTGTGATTTCGTTGGTCGAGAACCAGATCACGAAGAAAATGAAGAGTTTAAGTACCTTGAAATGGGTGGAAAGTTTAGAGCAGTAAAAGAACCAAAAGTTATTGAGAGATTACACGAAAATGAAATCAAACAGGCCGGCTAAATTAAGGCATAACAATGCGCTGCTAGGGACAAACCTACGCTACGCTTCGGTTTGCCCCAGAGCGCGGCGTTAGCACTACTGGGAGTATGTGAGTAATTCATGACTTATTGCGTATATACTGACAAAGAAACATTAGACCCTAGTCCTGAACATATACTCCCTTTGTCACTGGGTGGGCATGATGATTTTGTAATTTATGTTGACCGAAAGTTTAACAATGACATTGGCTCAAGAGTTGATGGCAAGCTTGCAAATGATTTTATCATTTTGTTTGAGCGAGATAGAACGGGCGCTGTTGGTCACAGTAAAAAGCATCCAATTCCAACAGTGAAAAATGCCAAGTTAACGGATGGTACACCTGTTCAGGTTAAGTTTGGTAAGGATGGGCTTTCACTTTTTGATCTGCGAGTGAGGAAAAATATAGAGCGTACTGACTCCAGAGCTCATCGAGTTCAATGCAACAATATTAAAATAGATATTGATATAGATCTTATGTTTGTTGCTAAGGTGGCTTTGGCTGCTGGCTATTATGCTTATGGCGATGATTTCGTCAAAAATGTGCAAACTGATGAATTCAGAAAAATTATGAATTTCGACAAACAGAATTTACCAACAGAGTCTTTCGCGCGAGTTTATTCTCGATTTCATGAGCCAGAGGAAGGCGATGATATGTTTCATATTCTGAAGATGATGACTGAAATTGGTAGCTGTTCCTCTGTAATACTTGCTCCTTCTAGTGAAACTTTTGGTGTCGCAGTATCCATTCTTGGTAATTTCTTAGGTTTCATCAGTGTTCCTTGTAAATCTAGTAATTTAGTAAATGATGGGGACTATAAATATGGTCATTGTATCTATATTCAAAACGAACAGGTTAAAAGGTTCTCATTGGACTATATAAGGTTGAAGTTGCTTAACCAGCTTGAACAACAGTGCTAACAAAGCGCTGCTGCCGGACAAATTTTCCGCTGCGCTGCAAATTTGCCGCAGAGCGCGGGGGCAAAAGGCGGGGCAAAAGGCGGGGCAAAAGGGGTCAGACCCCTTTTCTCCTTAAGGTCCTTAGGGTCTTTAAGGTCTTTAATGAAGGCTGTCTTTGGCGGTAAACAAAGGCCTCCGCTACTCCGGCCCGGCTTTAACCCCGAAAGCCCTTTAAAGCCTTTGGTAGCAGCCTGCATGTGGCCCTCAGCCAGCGTTCAGCTCCTCGTAAAACCTCCCCCACAGCGCCGTTTCCACCCCCGTCAAAAACCCCTGCGGAAAGACATCCGGCCTTAATTCAAACAGCATCTTCCCCCTGGCGTGGCCGAGATTCAGGGCCGCCCGTATGCCCTGATCCCGCCAGAGGGCTTCTACTCCCCCAGCTCTGCGCCCTCTCCGGTGAGCTGCAGGATGGTATCCGACAATGTGTAACCAAACACGGGCAGCACCAGAAAAAGCTTCGCCGCCGCCTGCTCGTCCAGCTCCGGAGACATGCAGCCCCCGGATATGATGGCCATGCGCCGGGCCAGATCATCGGGCAGGGTTTCGCTGTCCAGCCCCATCAGTTCCCGGATGGCAGACACCTTTTCTTCCCGGTCACCGAAGATCTTTTCCACGATGGCGGTCATGTCCCGGTTGCGCTCCACCGTGGATCTCACCCTTGCCAGCTCTTCACCGTTGAGTCCCCGCACTTCAAATTCCGCTTCTGCCGGATCCTCAAAAAAGATATGCAGCCCCTGAGGTGCAGGTAGTCTCCGGGTGCGGGGCCGAACCGCTGCCCGGAGAAAGGCCTGAACATCCATCATTCCTTCACCGGAATGGAAGGTCCGCTGGCGCTGAGGGTGCAGCTTGCCCGGATGCCGTCTCCGGCCGGGTACTGCCTGCCAATGCCCAGCGTGGCCTGCATTAAAAGCTGGGGCGCACGGAGCCGATGGGGGAAAAACTGCCACCACAGCTCTTCGCCTTCCAGAGCAATGATGGGGTCCGTCACGCCGTCCTTCAGGTAGGCTATGAAGCTCCCCTGGGCAAGGGACTTGGAGCTGGACCCGATGGTGCCGCCATACACCTGCGTGGACGACTGGGAATAGGTGGTTTCCGGCGGAACAAAGTCCGATGTAGGCTCCAGCGGCGCAAAGATGGGCGTATACACCTGAATGAACACCCCTCTGGGCTTGTTTCCCGCATGGATGGGGGGCAGGGCCGTGACAAACTCCAGCTCTCCTTTGCCGGGATTTTCGTTCCAGATGGGGAAGTCATACAGCTCCGTGTGGGTGCCGGGGACGGTGTAAATCTCCGTTGACTGTATGGCCGCATCCCCTGCGCCGGAAAGCCGCACCTGCCCCAGCTCTATGGCTCCTTCCGGGATGAGGGCCGGGCCGCCGTCTGCACCCCTTGTTTCGGAAAATGCGCTGCCGTCCGCCCCTTCCTCTGTAGTCAGCGTGCCGGAAGCCGTGAGGATGATGGAGCTGATCTTATGGCTGCCCGTGGAAGGTCTGCCGATGGTGAGGCTTTCCGATGCCAGAGACACGAGATTGCCGGACAGATAGGCCGTGAGGGCCGCAACGCTGACCCTGTTGATGCCCGATGCCGGGCTGATGGCTCCGCCCGTAACCAGACCATCGGGCCGGATGACCGGCTCCCTGCCCGGAGCGCCGGACCAGGGCGCGGCAATAATGGTGAACTTTGTGTGATCTCCGGAATCGGCCATGGCCTGCATGGGTATGAAGTTCTGGCCGGATTCGTATCTCAGAAGGGCGTTGGCTGCACTCTGGGATTTTCTGGACATGGGGAGGCTCCTTTGTATTTAAGTGTGCAAAAGGCTGAAAGGGCTTTCGGGGTGAAAGCCCGTCAAGGGTAGCAGCGGCCCTGCCTGCCACAAAAGACAGCCTTCCTTAAGGACTTTAAAGACCTTAAGGACTTTAGCCGTTTGTCTTTATTTATGAGCTTTGGTTAGTAAGGTCATTAAAGTCATTAGGGTCTTTAATGAAGGCAGCCTTTTGCTGTAAACAAAGGCCGGTCGCTGAGGCTCCCGAAGCGCGGCCCGGCTTTAAACCCGAAAGCTTTGAACGGGCTTGGGTTTTCAATAAAAAACTTACCCGTAGGGGTTATTTCTGGCGGTGCTGTAAAGAATTTCCGCCTGAACGCTCACGGTCAGGGAGGCTTCCCCCTGAGACCAGTCCGGCCAGTCTTCCACACCGCCGGACACATAGCGCACGCTATCCGCCGTTTCGTTTTCTTCTTCAAACTGACCCAGCGCCTGCCGGATATCCGCCAGCACGTTTTCCGCTGCCGTGGCCATGGCCCGTTCCTGAAGTTCCGGGGCATCGTGCAGGCTGTAACGAAGCCCCGCCCGGATGGTCAGCGGCAGGGTGAGGCTGTCTTCGCCATAGCGGGTGTTTTCGCATTCTTCCGTTCCGGGTGTGAGCCAGAGGGCGGGAAGCTCTTCCAGATCCCGCTTGCCTTCGGCCAGCACAAGGGCCGTGCCTATGTCTGAATGAAAGCCGTTGCTCTTGCGGATGCCGGAAAGCACTTCTTCCAGCTTTTCCAGCAGGGTTTGCCGGATGGATGGGTTCATGGCAGCTCCTTTAAAAGGGGTCTGATAATCATATAAAGGACTACCTCACCGAGTCTTGTAAAAAATTGACACCCCCCTATTCATAGTAGCACTATGAAACCAAGGGCAAGAGACTTAAATCTCAATAGGATTTAGGAGGTGTCTTATGAAAACTTACGCTGGAATCGACCTGCATTCAAGCAATAATTTTATTGTAGTCATTGATAACGATGACAAACGACTCTTTGAAAAGCGATTACCCAATACGATTGAAGATGT
>NZ_VDMB01000038.1 GCF_006175995.1 Desulfobotulus mexicanus | reverse complement strand
TTCATCCATTATTTTTGTTATTAAACCTTGCATCATACAGTCATAGAAAGCCGTGTGAGGAAAATTTTTACATGCTTTTTCAAAAAACTTTTGTTGCTGATCTCTTGGGGTGCGTGTATAATTTAGCAAAGGCTGGCTCCTGTGATTAATTGTTTTTGTCGCTATTAACAACATATCACAGAACCAGTCTTTTTTTATTGGAAATTTATCATATTATGCTAAATTCAGTGCCATTGGGGTCAGACCCCTTTTATGCCATAGGAAGTGTCTAGGCAAACCGCAAGTTCTAATCCGGCGGATTCAGGTTTGCGAGCAAATGCGGGATTATTCTGCTGCTGTGGGCTATTTAAAACACGCTTTGCGGGTGGTTAATAACCCACTGGAATTGGAAGCAAAAAAGACTCGTTATCAGGGGGTGGGGCTGTGATAAATTGCTTATTTAATATTGTTAGACTTATTGATAACTGGTCTCGACGTTATTATTTCATTATTCTTTCCTTGCCACAGACAAAAAAGAGAGGGAAATATGGACGTTAAAGGAGCTGTAAAAAAGGCAGTGGAATATGTTTCAGATGTGTTTCAATCTGAAAATTTGGAAAATGTAGGATTGGAAGAAGTTTTTTTGAATGATGTAGACAATGTTTGGGAGATTACAGTGGGTTTTTCTCGACCATGGGATTATCCAAAACAGGGTATTGTGACGGGCTTACAACCACAAAATCCAAGACGGCAGTACAAGGTTGTGTCAGTCGATGCTGATTCTGGAGAAATTAAATCAATAAAAATAAGAGCTTTATCAAATGAGTAACGGTAGTGTTTTGATTGATACCAATTTACTACTTTTACTTATTGTTGGCTTGTGTGACAAAAATATAATTTGTGATCATAAAAGAACCAAAAATTTTACAGTAGCTGATTATGATTTATTGGTGAGCCAGATAGATGGATTTAGTTCCATATGGGTTACATCGCATTGTTTAGCAGAAGTTTCTAACCTGTTGAAGCAAACTCACAAACAACAAGGAAAACAGCTTTTGTCTTGTCTTTCTACGTTCGTTGACCGTGCGCACGAGTCTCATATTTCAAAAGTAAACATTTTTAAAAATGAAGCCTACTTGTCATTAGGTGTTTCTGATACAGGCATTATTCAGAAATCAAAGAGAGTGAGCTGTGTTTATACGGTTGACTTGGATCTTTATCTCAGAATTTCTCGTCTTGGAAGAAAAGTTATTAATTTTAACCATTTGCGGAATCAAATCTTGCTTGCATAGAAGAAAAAAAGGGGGCTGTTATGCCCTTAAATCATTCTTGGAAATAATCCTATGCCTGAAATATCAAGATTTCTTGGAATCATTATTGCGATGTTTTATAGAGACCATGCGCCACCACATTTCCATGCTATATATGGGGAATATGAGGTTACTGTTGAAATAGAATCTGGAATTATTAATGGCCGTTTCCCAAAACGTGCTCTAAAGCTTATATTTGAGTGGTTAGAGTTGCACAGGGATGAGTTGCTTGAAAACTGGCGGCTTGCTGAGGATAGACGGCCATTAAATAAAATTGAACCATTGGAGTAAAAAATGACACCAAGAATCGTTGAGGCTAAATATCTGGGCGACTATACCCTCTTCCTTCGTTTTTCAGATGGGAGCGAAGGGGAAATTAATTTTGAGCAGGAATTGACCGGGGAGATATTTGAGCCGCTAAAGGATATTGAATATTTCAAAAAATTTGTGGTTAATCATGAGGTTCACACCGTTGTGTGGCCAAATGGTGCAGATTTTTCCCCTGAATTTCTATATGAAAATATACGTATTTTGGCATAAGCTCGCTGGTTGGTGCCTTGCAGCGGGTACAGGTGTCATACTCTTGGTTAGTGTGGCAAAAATATAATTTATGATCACAAAAGAACCAAAAAATTTACAGCAGCTGATTTTGATTTTATATGTAAAAAGGACTTCAGCCTCAGATGAAACAGATTTATAAAATTACTTATCATCCTACGGGCAAGATTTACATTGGCAAAGACAGTGTTGGCAGCCATCGTTATTTTGGCAGTCCTGATATGGAAACAGTAAATGATGATTTTGCGAAGCTGCCGGATGATGTCCGTAAAGATTATACAATCCGTAAGCAGATACTTTGGGAGTCTCCTGACTGTGAAGAATCTGAACTGTCATCAAAAGAGGTTGAGTTTATTCGTAAATACCAATCAAATAATCCAAAGATCGGTTACAACAGGTGGCCGAAGTTCAATGAAAACACATAATCAGTATCAGTAACCGGACCTGAGTAAATTGCCAAGCCCTTGTAACAACAAGTGAGAATGATACTATGACTGAACAGGCAAAAAATCCGCTGCATGGCTTAAGTTTAGAAAAAATATTGACCCTTCTGGTCGAATATTATGGCTGGGAAGGTTTATATAGACAAATCAATATTAACTGTTTTTCAAATGAGCCGTCGATTAAATCCTCACTGAAATTCTTGCGTAAAACGGAGTGGGCCCGTGGGAAAGTGGAGGCCCTGTACCTAAGTACATTTGCATGATGTGAAAAAATAAGCGCAACAAATACAGATAAATACCTTTATGGATAAACCGCTGCCTTATCCGGTGCTGAATCAGCAAAAGTATAGTGTCGGCCCATTGGAATCAGCAGGGAATTTTTTATCTCTCATAGCAGCCTTCCTAGGGCATAGCCCAGATACAGGGCCATGAAACCCAGAAAATTCTGACCTGCCAGATTTACCATGAGCCTGATCCATTCCCCATGGTGGATCAGGTTGGAATTTTCAAAGATAAAGGTTGAAAATGTGGTGAAGGCCCCCATGAATCCCACCAGAAGCATGATGCGCAGGGATTCGGGAATTAGATTCTTTTCTTCCGCCATGACCCAGATAAGACCGAACATGAAACAGCCCAGCATATTTACGGTGAGGGTGCCCCAGGGGAAGTTTCGGCCCAGAAGGCTATGGACGCCCGTAGAAAGACCGTAGCGGCAGAGGGTTCCCAGGGCACCTCCCAGTGCAACCATGAGTATTTTTTGTACCATATTTTATCCTTTATGCCGATGATGGCTTGTATCTTAAAGCCTTTATATGGATATTTCCAGAAAGCCCTGCCCCTGTAGCAGGGGATGTTTTTCAGGGCAATCATTAAAAATCCTTTGGAGGGTTTCAATATCCTGGATTTTATCCTTTGTCTCCAGATGCAGAAAATCCGCTGCAAAAGAAAAAATACCAGCGGGTGAAATCCCGGATTCCCTCATTTCACAGAGGGCATGGCTGCCTCTGGACTTGGAAAGTTTTTCGCCCTTTTTTCCAGCCACAAGTCCGTGATGTATAAAAAAAGCAGCAGGGAAGTTCTGCAGTCCAAGGGTTTGGGCTAAAAAAAGCTGTGCTGCCGTGGAAGGCAGAAGGTCGGCTCCCCGTACCACAAGGTTGATGCCCATGGCATCATCTTCCAGAACAGAGGCCAGATGGTAGGCCGCCAGATTTTCTTTTCTCCAGAGCACAAAGTCGCCAAAATCCTCAGCCAGAGCCTGTGTCCGCAAACCCATATTTATTTTTGTATTTTCAGGGACCTGCAGCCGTATGGAAGTTTTCATGGTTTCAGAATAAAGGCCTTTATTTCTGCAAAGTCCCGGATATGCTCCCATGATACCTTGGGCAGCAAGGCTTTTTCTGGAACAGTCGCAGGCATAAGCCAGTTTATTTTCCAGCAGGGTATCCACGGCTTTGCCGTAGCTATCCATGCGGTTCATCAGGGAAAAACGGGCATAAAAATCTTCCGGACCCGAAGGGCCGGTATCCCAGTTAAGCCCCAGCCAGTCCAGGGAATAAAAGATGTCTTCTATGACCTCTTTTCGGGTACGGATACCATCCATGTCATCAATGCGAAGATGCAGCTTCCCCACCTGCCTGTAAACAAAAAGCCGGGCCAGAATAAAGTTCAGGGCATTGCCAAGGTGTAGAAAACCGCTGGGCGTAGGAGCCATGCGGGAAAAGGGGATAAAAGCATCCTTCATAAGATATCCCCATTTTCATCAAGAAAAATGCCTTTTTCCAGACTTCGGAGGGCTCGACCCATGAGTTCTTCAAGGCTGTCACCGGGTCTGTAGCTTGTAACAGACCATAAGAAATCTATATTTTCAAACTC
Source organism: Desulfobotulus mexicanus (assembly GCF_006175995.1). Lineage (NCBI taxonomy): Bacteria > Pseudomonadati > Thermodesulfobacteriota > Desulfobacteria > Desulfobacterales > Desulfobacteraceae > Desulfobotulus > Desulfobotulus mexicanus. Next base: position 13,456 of record NZ_VDMB01000038.1, on the reverse strand, counting down.
CTGTCTGTTTTCTCTTGCCTTCTCCAGGCCCTTCTGGATGCGTGAGGATAAAATCCGGCTTTCTTCGGCACCGCCTTCCACAAGTATGGCAAAATTCCTGTTATCCAGTGGAATCAAATGGTCTGTCAGGCGGATTTCTTCCCGTGCCAGTTGAAGTATATCGGAAAGAATGTCCTTTTTTCTTTTCCTGAATCCACTGACTTCCCTTTCTTTCCACCTGCAATGCAACAGGGCAAAGGGCTTTTTTTCCCTTCTCTGGCGATACACGGCCTGGGCAAAGTTGTTTTCAATGCTGGCCGGAATAAGGGGATAGGGCAGATTAGCGGATTTTTTTCCTTTTTCCCGTAACAGAGTGAAGAAGGGAAGGGCAAGAAGGGGCAGGCCCAGTCCCAGAAGGCTGTTGCGGAGAAAAATCATGGTCAGGGATGAAGGATTCCAGGAATCATGGTAAGCTTCGCTTCCGTGCATGGTTTCAAAAATGTGAAATATGGCTTTGGCTGTCCAGAACTGGGTCATGATAAAACTCAGAAACAGGAGCCAGAAGGCCCATGCCCATGGACCGGAACGAGATAAGATTGAAGTCATAAGCTTAAGGCCTCCATCCAGGATTATGCGGACAAGCACAAGCTTTCATGAATTGATTCATCCAGATAAAATTCCATGAATTTTATGCTATATCCCTTTTTCCTGAATTCTGTTTCAAAGTGGCTTTCAATACCAAGAATATCCGGATCATTGATGCCCGAGGAGTGAAGATCCTCAAAAGCCCGGCAAAGCCGGGCACCGGCAGCATCCAGATTTTCCAGTGTAAAATCGTAAAGACCTGCATGATCTGTCTTGCAGCGTATCAGTCCGTTGGGTTTAAGGAAGTTTCTGTAGATATTCAGAAAACGCGGTGAAGTGAGACGCTTTCTGCCGGAGATGTTACCGGGGGCAGGGTCAGGAAAGGGTATCCAGATGCCGTCGGCAAAATTTTCAGGGAAATATTCGGCCAGATGATCAATGCGGGCCCTGATAAACCAGACATTTTCAAGTCCAAGCTCCATGGCACGGCTGGCTCCCACCCAAAGCCTGTCGGATTTCACGTCCACACCGATGAAATTTCTTTCAGGATACCTTGCCGCCAGTGCAAGGCTGTATTCTCCCTTTCCGCAGCCAAGTTCAAGGAAAACAGGCTGCTCACGATTCAGCAGATTTTTAGGCCAGCAGGGTTCCAGACGAATAGGGTCAGTGCTTTTAAGTTTGGGGAACAGTACCCTGTCCATGCCTGTTATGTCCTGATATCGAAAACTTTTTTTTCTTCCCACAGCGTTATCTCTTTTCTTTGATTGAAATTTTAAAAATCATCACACAGAAGGTTCCATAACAGAATATTTCTGTAAGGAAAAGTATCTGTCATGTTTAAAAAAGCATTTGCTGCACTTGTTTTGAAAGGGAAGGTCGTTCAGCTAAATTGTGCTGTCCTGAGAGCTGCTTGACAGAATCTGCTTTCGGGTGGTAGGTCGTTTTCTCGTTCAGTAAAGACAGGCTGAATAACGTTTTACGGAGGAAAGGCAGGTCAATGAAAGGTGTTCCAGTCATCCGCATCCGCGGGTATCATACGGATATTTACGGGCATGTGAACAATGCCCGTTATCTTGAGTTTTTTGAGGAAGGTCGCTGGCGTATTTTTGAGGATTATCTGGATCTCAAAGGCTGGTTTGAAAGGGGACTTTCTTTTTTTGTGGTCAATATCAATGTCAGCTACATTAGATCCATTGAGGTGAATGAGACCATTGAAATCCACTCCGGCATGCTGAAGTACGGCAATAAATCCGCCGTGCTGCGTCAGCGGATTTATCTTGAGGGTATGGATATCCTTTGTGCAGAGGCCGATGTCACCTTTGTGACAATTTCTAAAGAAATGGGTCAGAAAACCCTGCCCATGGAAGGAGAAATCCGGCAAAGGCTGGAGGCTCTCCCCATGATACCGGCAGATAGGGTGCAGGTTTAAAAGAAGCCCTCATATGAACAGGTTCTTTATTTCAAAAAACTGTTTGAAGTTCCTAGAAAGCCCCTGATCATATCCCTTTTAAACCTGAAACCCGGCAATTTCTCCACACAAAAGCCCTGAGAAATCATGGCTCTTCTCACAAAACCCGCTGCGGTAAAGGTGGCAAAACTGCCTTTGTCCGCAGTTTTTTTTCCCATGGTTTCAAATAGATTGTCTGACCACATCTCAGGATTTGCATGGGGAGAAAAACCGTCGAGAAACCAGGCATCTACATTTCTTTCAAGGATCTCGGACAGCTTTTCTGCGTCATCAAAGAGCAGATCCACCTCCATGCGCAGCTCTTTGAAAAAAAGATGATGCTTTCCCCGGACGGGTGGAGGATATTTGTCAAGGAGCTGATTTGAAAGATCGTTCAGACAAGGCCATGCCCTGTGGATCTGGCGCAGATGATCTGCGGGTATGGGATGTTTTTCCACGGAAGTATAAAAGAGGGTAGATCCGGCAGGTGCGAAACGTCGCCAGAAATCAGCCGTGACCAGAAAATTAAGACCCGTACCAAAGCCCGTTTCACAGATATGAAAAGAGCTTTTTTCAAGCCAGCGATGGGGCAGACGATTCTGTTTTAGAAAAATATGACGGCTTTCCTCTATGGCTCCGGCTTTGGAAAAGTAGCTTTCATTGTATAGGGGAGAAACAAGGGTGTTTTCATCCTTCCACTGAGGAAGTACCTCACAAAATGAATGGGAGGCTGCTGATGGTAAGAAGAGCATGGATCTTTCCTGAATATACCGCAATGCGGCGTGCCTTGCTATTCGTTAATATTTTCGACTGGTAGCGGCCATGGCTGTCAGGCAGTTGAGCAGTACTAAAGCTTTATGCCCGTAATTGAGCTGCCTCTATAAGTATTCCGGCACTCAAGCCTCCAAAAGCCCATTATTTTCATAGCAGGCCCAGGTTTGTTGGCTTGAGTGCCGGAATCTTAGACTATTGTAATCCCGTTTGCAAACATCCATGGAGCCTTGCACCGGAATTATTGCACCAAAATTTCAGCTCAGCTTAAAGCGTCCCACCAGCTTTTCAAGGGTTTCTGCCATCTGGGCTATTTCACCGGCCTGACTGTTCACGGCATCCCCTGTGGCGGTGATGGCTGTGGTGGCGCTGCGTACCTCATCAATGTCACTATAAATATTCCGGACCAGAGTATTCAGGGATGTTATGTTTTCATTGACTTCCTGAATCCCCTGTGAGGCCTGCAGAACATTTCCGGCAATTTCCCTTGTAGCTACGGACTGTTCTTCCACAGCAGTGGCAATGGCATTGACAATGTCATCAATGGCGGCAATTGCTGAGTTAACATGGCCCACATCTTCTCCAACTTCCAGAGAAAGGGTCTGGGCGTGGTTGATGATATTGCGAATATTTTCTGTTGCTTTGGCTGTTTGCGTTGCCAGATCCTTGATTTCTGAGGCTACAACGGCAAAGCCTTTTCCTGCTTCTCCGGCACGGGCTGCTTCTATGGTGGCATTAAGGGCCAGCAGGTTGGTCTGGGCAGATATTTCCGCAATGGTCTGGGTGACCTGACCCACTTCCCTTGAGATATCCCCCAGCTCCTTTGCCTTCCGGGAGGTTTCTTCCACCCTTTTTACCGCATTGCCCGTGGTCTGTCTGGCTTTTTCTGCGTTTTTTGCAATTTCATCTATGGTGGAAGTCATTTCTTCCGTGGCTGCGGCCACCATGGAGGTGTTGGTTGAGGTTTCTTCCATGGCAGCGGCAATGCCGGACATGTTGTTTCTCATGGTGGATGCAGCATCACTGAGGGCCTGGGTGCCTTTGGCAGCGGTACGAACGCCATCAGCCATAACTTCAGATTCATTGCGCATGGCTCCAGATGCTGTATGGAGACCTCCCGCGTTTTCCCGGATGCGGGAAATAATGGCATGGATCTGTTCTATGAAACGGTTGATCCAGAGGGCCATCTCACCGGTTTCATCTTTGCGCTCTTCGGGCATGCGCCGGGTCAGATCCCCTTCCCCTGAAGCCAGATTCTCAATGAGTCTTGTGGTGTGTTTCAGAGAGACAACCACATCCCGGGTGGTCAGGATGGCAATGATAAAAAAGAAAATGGCAAAAAATCCTGCAATCGTTGCAATCCATAAAAGATAAGCCCGCACCTGCTGGCTGATACTTCCGGATATGCGGGCCTGTTCTGCAGCAATGTTGTCAATATATACACCTGTCCCTATCCACATGGAAGTGCCGGGAATGAGTTCGGCATAGGCCAGTTTGGGCTGGTTGCCGAAACCGGGTTTATCAAAAATATACTCTACAAAATCACCGCCTCGGGCTGCAGCACTGTTCAGTTCCCGGACAAAATAGACTCCGTCCGCATCCTTGGCACCGCCTAAATCTTTGCCCACAAGGTCGGGGCGGGTAGGCAGCGCCACATTGGTTGTCTGATCATAAATGAAATAATAGCCTGATTTATCTTCTTCAAAGCGGATGTCCTGAATCATGTTTCGGAAAAGGCGGACGCGTTCATCGTGGTTTTGGGTTTCACTGGCAATGACACCAAGGGCAAGGGCCATGGAGTGGGTTGCGACATAGACCTTTTCTTTCTGATCCCGGAACATTACATTGCCTGTTTCAAGGATGCCCATGTCCCGGGCAGTATAGGCCGTGCGGAAGGTGGACCAGAACATACCAGCCAGCATGCAGGCCACAAGTACAAGGATGAAAGTCATGCGCTGACGTATGCTGAAATTCTGGAGCATGGAGATTCTCCTTTGGAAAGTGGGGGAACGCTTTGTTTCCCAATGGTGTGTTTGTCGGACTTCTATGACAGGAAATAAAGGACACAGCACAATGCATGCTGTCCTTGTCTGAGCCTGTACAGGATGAGGAATTGAGTGTCGGATTTACACACGTTTTTGTAGTTTACACATTAAAACAATGTTTGTAAAGATTGCCTGAAAAAGGGTAAAATAATTGATGGACTAAAGAAAATTTCAGAAATCCGACTCCGTAATTGTCTGCGGGCATGGTTGCTGTCATATAATGAAAGCGGATAATTTAAATCGGGTAGGCGGAAGGCATGCCCCTGTAAAGGGTTTTGCGGCCATGTGTTTTAGGGGCACCCTTTACGGATGCCCCTTGGCAGGAAATATAATTGATTTTTCTTATTACAACTATTGTCTGATGGCCTGCATACGCATCTGAATATAGCCATTGCGCACAGCGGTGTAAGGATCGAGGGAAGCATCTTTAATGGCTTCATAATCACCAAGGCGGAAAGACGTGGTATTTATGGTTTCCGTAGCCTTGACCGCTGCCCATCCCTCTGGATTTCCGCTTGTATAGTAGGTGGTGGGTTGAAGAAAAAAGTCACCGACCTGTCCCACACCATCCCGCAGGGTTGTGGGACCGAAGAATGGAAGAACCAGATAGAATCCGTTTCCTATACCCCATTTTCCAAGGGTCTGGCCAAGGTCTTCCGGAGGCACCTGCAGGGATGGGAGCTGCTGGGAGGCATCAATCAGGCCGAATATGCCCCAGATGGAGTTGACAAAAAATTTGCCTGTTTCCGCAGCAGCAGCCTTTCCCTTTCCCTGAAGAAGCTGGTTTGTTACCCGCACAGGAGCTCCGATATTCCTGAAAAAATTTCTGATACCAGTACGGACCGGTGAGGGTGTGACCTTCTGCCATCCTGTGGCAGCGGGCTTTAGTACCCAGAAATACAGCTTGTCATTGACAACAAACATGCCCCGGTTAAAGGGTTCAAATGGATCCGCAATTTTCTGAGAGGGTGCTGCGGCATATTCTGCTTCGATTTCCGCAAAAAAGGCATCATCATCGTCCCAGTATTCTTCAGCATGAACTGTTTGCAAGATAAGACCCGTCACAAGCAGAAGAATACAGATAAAACGGAAACCCATATTTTTTTCCTTACATTCATTTGATTTAATTGGCAGATTTAAAGAATGCGAAGCATATCATCTGCATCCGTATCTGCAGGACGGCCTTCTTTCCGTCTCTGAATGCGGTCATTTTCCAGCCTGTCTATCCTTTGCTTCATTACCTCAATCAGCTCAGCCGGCTCCCTGCGGAAGAGAAACTCTTCAAACTGGCTGCGGTAGTTCTGGACCAGACTGATACCTTCTATCTGTACGTCATAGATGCGCCACTGATTGCGGATATTTCTGAGTCTGTATATTACCGGTACTTCCATATTATTGAGAAGAACCCTCGTGCTGACTTCTGCCCTGCTTTCACTGATTATGGTTTCATCATCGAAAACCACTTCTTCGTTCCGGAAATTATCCTGTACTTTTTCTATGTAAGTGTTTGCCAGAAGTCTTGCAAAAAGATCGGCAAACTCATTTTGCTGTTCTGTTGAAAAACGTCGCCAGTTCCGGCCTGTGGCCAGCATGGATACGGTTCTGAAGTCAAAAATTCCCTGTACATGTTCAAAAAGTTCCTGATGCTGTTTTTCAGCCAGTTCCGGGTCAGGATCTTTGTAGGCAGGGTCTTTCAGCAGGGCGATGGCGTCATTGATTCTTACCTTTATGGTTTCAAGGGGTCCCATGTCTGCACTGGCTGCAAGGGGGAAAATCAGAAGGCATATAAAAACACAAAAAATCTTAAGAAGATTCTGCATGACCACTCCTTTTTTTATGTAGGGATGCCCCAGCTATTTGATGCCGCCGAAAACATATCTGGAAATCATGTCTTCAATGTCCAGAGGCGATTCAGTCTCAAAAAGCATATCACCTTCTTTAAGCAAAACGTCCGATCCTCCGGGGGAAAGCTGAATATATTTTTCTCCTATAAGACCCGATGTTTTGATGGAGGCAATGGTATCTTCGGAGATGGGAATATGTTTTTGGATTTTAAGGTCCAGGATGGCTACCAGGCGTTCTGGATCAAGGGACATCCGGCTGACACTGCCCACCTGTACGCCTGCAATTTCAATTCTGGCATTGTTGGTAAGGCCTGCAATGGATGAGAACCGGGCCTGAATGGTATAATAATTACTCCCGATCAGTTCCATCTTGCCCAGCTTTACCGTCAGATAAGCTGTGCAGAGAATTCCGATAATAACAAAAATTCCGACCGTTGTTTCAAGGGTAAATTTTTTCATTACTCTGCTCCATGGATGAAAGCTTTATTGGGAGTTTCTAGTCAATAAACATGGTATCGGCCTCGCCAAGCAGGAACTGGCGGACCACCGGCGTTTCACAGGCCTGAATGTCTTCTGAGCTGCCGGAAAAAACAATTTGACCTTCATCCAGCATGATGATTTCCTGAGCGATGTGAAAAATGTCCGGAATTTCATGGCTGACCACAAGGGCTGTGAATCCGAGCTCTTTCTGGTAGTTTGCAATCATTCTGTGCACTGCGTTTTTACGTATGGGGTCCAGCCCTGTGGTGGGTTCATCAAACAGGACCAGCTCCGGACTTGTTACCAGTGCACGGGCCATGGCAACCCGCTTCATCATGCCGCCGGAAATCTGTGAAGGATACTGGTTTTCTGTGCCTTCAAGGTCAAGCTGCTTCAGTCTTTCTCCAACCTTTTCTTTGATTTCAGAAGGAGAAAGTCGTGTGCCCTCTTTAAGGGGAAGGGCAATATTTTCAAAAATACTTAAGGAGTCGAACAGGGCACAGCCCTGAAACATGTAACTCATTTTATTTCTGAAAATACGGGTTTCTTCACGGCTCATTTCTTTTATGGGCTTTTCTCTGTAGAGGATTTCTCCCTCATCCGGCTGCATCAGACCGATGATGTGTTTAAGTAGAACACTTTTACCTTCACCGCTTTTTCCGATGATGGCTGTGGTTTTTCCTTCCATGATATCGAGAGAGACACCACGGAGTACGGGATTGCTGCTGAAACTTTTATGAACATTAACAAGACGGATCAGAGGTGTTTCCATTAATGTCTCACAGGAGTATGGAGGTGAGAATATAATCGGTAATCAGAATCAGTACCGAGCTCTGGACAACGGCGGATGTGGTGGAAAGCCCCACGCTTTTAGACCCGAAGCTGTTTTTACGGCGGTGGGTGAAGTAGCCCTGATAGCAGCATACCGTGGCCACCACAATGGAAAAGACCAGGGATTTCAAAAGACCGCCTGTGACATCACTGAGCAGAATGCTGGATTCTACTCTGGAAAAATAGACACCGGGGTTGACGCCAAGAAGTTTGGAACCGGTTAAATAGCCGCCGATAATTCCCACAACATTGAAAACAGAGGCAAGCAGGGGAATACTGATGATGGCTGCTGCCAGTCTGGGGCTGAAGAGGTAACGTATGGGATGGATGTTCATGGTTTTAAGGGCATCAATCTGTTCTGATATGCGAAGAATGCCGATTTCTGCAGTCATGGCAGAGCCAGCCCTTGCTGCAACCATAATGGCAGTGAGCACGGGGCCAAGTTCCCGGATCAGGGTAAGGGCTACGGCGGAGCCTAGAAAGGCTTCTGAACCAAAGGCCACGAGACTGTAATAACCCTGCAGACCGAGAACCATACCTGTGAAAAGTGCGGTGAGGAAGATAACAAGAAGTGATTTTGCGCCTATGAAATAAACCTGCTGCAATATTTTACGTATCTGAATGGGCCATGAAAAGATATGGTAGAATCCGGCAGCAAGGAAAAGGGTAAAATGACCGGCAAGCTGAATTCGGTAGAGGACAATGGCTCCCAGAGAATGCAGAATCCCGGGACCTTGGGAGGGTGATTCCTGAATCATAATATTTTATCCTTAAAATTGAGCTGTGGGAAAGCCTTTAGGAAAGATGCTGTATCCTTGACTATGCTATAAGGGAAATAATGGCAGGGTGTCAAGAAGAGCCGGAAAGTGGCAGGCGGCGGCCTTAAGGCCGCCATAGTGAAATTGAGGCGGGATTAATTGGTGGGCCTTTGGGAGGTGGGATTTAAAGAAGATGTAAAGAGGATTAAAAATAAATTTAACATACTTTATTTTAAAATAAAACAATTTCTTTTTTTATTATTTTGGATGAAAGGAAGGCTGGTTTGGCTTTAAAAAAATATTACGCTGTGCTGAGGGGTAAAAAGCCGGGTATCTACAGGGTTTGGGCCGGAGGTGAGGGTGCTCAGGTTCAGGTGATGGGGTTTCCCGGAGCCAGATACAAAGGTTTTGAGAAGCTGGAGGATGCCGAAGCTTTCATGGCCGGAAAAAATCCTGTAACTTCTCCGGATGCTTCAGCTGGCAATAAAAAAAAGCTTCGGCCATATGAGGACGCTGGCCTTGATCCCCTGGATTATCCCATTCATGTTTTCAGTGACGGTGGTGCCATTGGTAATCCCGGCCCCGGAGGCTACGGTACCGTTGTAATACAAGAAGATGGCAGCAGGCAGGAGTTCAGTGCTGGATTTTCTCTGACCACTAACAACCGCATGGAGCTTCTCGGGGCCATTGTCGGCCTTGAGGCAGTTAAAAATGAGGGTGTGCCCATATTGTTGACCTCGGATTCCAGATATCTGGTTCAGGGAATAGAAAAAAAATGGGCAAGGGGCTGGCGGGCGAGGGGCTGGAAAAAATCCGACGGTACACCGGCATTGAATCCGGATTTATGGAAACGGCTTCTGGATCTTCTGGATCATATGGAGGTGCGGTTTCAGTGGGTGAAGGGTCACAGCGGACATATTGAGAATGAGAGATGTGATGTCCTTGCTCAGTCCGCATCCAGAGGCAGTAACTTGCCTCCGGATACGGGATATAAGGGTAAATGAAGCGAGAATATTCATATGGCGGATTTTTTCAGAAAACCTACAGCGGCTTTTACGGGTTTGCCGGGTCTGAGCTGTAGGGCTTTCTGAATATCCTGCATCAGTGTATCCAAAGACAGGGTTTTCTTTACCATATCGAGGCTTATGAAATGGCCTGCAGCCAAAGATTCCAGCAGAGATCCTGAAGCAGCCCTTGCCGTTTCCATGGCAAGCTTTTTTCTTGCCAGATAATCCTTGCAGAAGCGGCTGATAAAGGCTCCTTTTTCATCGGGAATACCATCGGCAAGCTGCAGGGCTTCTCCTTCGCCGATGTCTTCAAAGACATCATGTTTTTTAAGGAAAAATCGCCACATGGCGGCTTTTTCACTACGGCCCGGAGCCGGTATGCGTATGGGAGCCAGCCTGCCGTCCCGGATAAGGGTGTCATCAAAGGTTTCCGGGTCTGCATTGGTGGTGATGCTGAATACCAGATCCGGATAATTGGCAATGTATTTTTTCAGTACATCCACTGCTTCCTGATAATAGTCTGCGCCGGAGCTGTTGTGGCTTTCGCTGTTCATGACAAGGGAGGTGGCCTCATCGAGAAAAATGAAGGCTGGCCTGCCGCTTTTGGCGGTTTTCTCCACAACCTCGAAAATGGCTGCGTCCAGATTGTGGGCAAGGGAGCCTATGTATTTTTCGCTTAAAGCTGCCACGTTCAGTTCCGTTGCATGGGCTCCGGCTCTTTCGTAAACATCTGCAATGGCCCGCTGAAGGGCGGTTTTACCCGTACCGCCTTCACCATAAAGAATTACGCCGCTGCTTAAAGGCTTTTCCTGACGCAGCACTTCGGGAACGCTGGTGCGGATCAGCACTTCATTGAGAATTTCAGGAGCCATGAATATGTCAAAAAGGGGAGCAAGCATTTCTCCGTAAGGCGTCGGGCTGGCCTGACTCACATGGGTACGGGTTATTTTTTCTTCTTTCTGTACAAGGGGTGCATCATCCAGGCAGAAAAAATCTCCATGTCGTTCCAGATTGCGGGATCTGGCTGCAAAGGGTGTAAAAATATTGGCCGTATCCACGTCAAAGGCATTGGCTTCATTGCCTGTTCTGCGTATCAATGGGGTGAGTTCTCCTGTGTAACGTTTGGATACCTTTGCGTTCAGGTGAAGCCAGAGACGATCATGCTCATCCCTGAAAATAGAACCGACCTGTCCGTATCCTTCTTCTCCTATATCCATGTTGCGAATTGCTTTATATTTTTTGAAGGCTTCGAGCATCATGATATCCCCCTTTCATAAACGCCACTAAGGGGAAATCCCCCTTGTTCCTGAGGGCGTTTGAAGTTTTTATCGGCATGAAAGGGAAAATCATTAAGATTTTTTTTTATAAAAAAACGCTTCAGGTTGAAAAACTTCAACGATACTGTTGTGCTCCGGTTGCTGGTAGCCATGACTGGCCCGGAGATCCGGACAAACGCAAGGCCTGCCCCTGTGGATGGTTTTTACTCCCCGTTTATGTTTCAGGGACACCCTTTGCCTATGCCCGCTGAACCGCCCCCCTGTCCGGCACCATTCGGGCACAAAAGGCTTTTATTCCAAGGCTTCATGCGCCTTCATTCCATATTTTTCAAATATGCTGCCCGCCCGGAGAAGATCCTCTGCATCCGGCGTACGGATGACGGGTAAAGATTTTGGCATTTCCGAAAGCCAGAGCCGTTTACTGTTTCCGTGATCATGAAAGGGTAGAAGGGTGATTTCCCTGAAACCCAGATCCGACAAAAATTCGGCCCATTCGCTAAGGTTTTCTTCTCCGTCGGTAATATCCGGCACCAGAGGAAGCCTAGGCCAGACAAGGGGGCCTTTTCCCGAATTCATGGCTTCTGCCGCCTCCCTCAGATTGGCCTTGATGGGATAATTGCCTGTACCGCACAAACGTTTATGGAGATCCGTATCAAAGATTTTCACGTCAAAGAGCAGAAGATCCAGATGCTGCAGCAGGGTTTTTGTATCAGGATTTTTGCTGTCAAACATCCCGCAGGTTTCCATGGCAAGGTGAACGCCCTCTTTTTTCAGGCTGGCAGCAAGGCCCGAAAGAAAACCTGGAAACATTCCCGCCTCTCCCCCGGAAAAGGTGACACCGCCCCCTGTGGCTTCAAAATTGGGATATTCAGGCCTCAGTCTGGCCAGAATATCCGCTTCTGTGCAGGCTTCTCCCATGGCAATCAGAGCTTCAGCGGGACAGGCCTGCACGCAGGCAAGGCAGAGAGAACAGGCCTCCGATGGACGGTTTTCCGGCAGCTTCAGGCCTTGGGGACAGGCTTCCGCACACTGGCCACAGGAAAGGCAGCGGTGGGCCCTGAAGGCGATTTCCATTTCCTTTTTCCAGGATTCGGGATTCTGACACCACACACAGCGTAAGGGGCAGCCTTTAAAAAAAACCGTTGAGCGGATGCCGGGACCATCATGGATACAGAAGTGCTGAATGGAAAAAATCTTGGGATTATCCATGGATAGTCCTTTCAATCAGCTCATCCTGGACTTCCGGAGCCAGATCCTGAAAATAGGCGCAGTACCCTGCAATCCGCACCAGAAGACCGGGATAAAGATCCGGATGACTGCGGGCCTGTCTCAGGGTTTCGGCATCCAGCACATTGAGCTGCACCTGCATGCCCCCCTGGGTAACCAGATAGGAACGCAGCAGTCCTGCCAGAAGTTTTTCTCCGGCTTTTCCCTTCACAAAGGTGGTGCCAAGCCTTAAGTTCAGCGCCCCTCCGTTTCCCCAGTTTGAGGTATCCAGAGAAGCTGCGGAACGCAGAAGGGCTGTCGGCCCTGTTCTGTCCGCACCTGTAGCAGGGGAAAAACCATTTGCCAGCCCATGGCCTGCCCTGCGGCCCGAAGCCGAAGCTCCCGTCCATTTTCCAAAGGCCGTGTGGCAGGTCATGGAGTACATTCCCGCAAGATATTTTCCCCCACGGCTGTTTTTGTGGCGGGTGACGGCTTTCGTAAAAATATCTGCCACAAGCTGAAACATCTTATCCGCTTCGGAATTGCCATTGCCGTATTTGGGGTCTCGGGTGGCAAGGCTTTGGCGTAAGGCCTCTTCACCTTTGAAATCAGATTTTAAAATCCTTACAAGATCTCCAAGGCTTTGCTTTTTTTCCCTGAATACAAGTTTTTCGATGACAAGGAGGGAGTCCGCTACATCGGCAAGGCCCACTGCCTGATAGGAGGTAAAATCATAGGCAGCCCCTCCCCAAGTTACATCCCGTCCCCTTTCCATGCACCCTTTAGTGAGCATGGAATTGAGGGGGGCCGTGCGGAAACGCCGGTTTGCTTCTTCCAGAAGTGAGGTGGCCTTTACGGCATCGGCCACGATGGCCTCCACCTGAAGGGTGAAGGCCGAGACCACATCATTAAAGGATGCCATGGTTTCCGGTGCAGGGCTTTTAACCCTGAAAGTCGGATAAAGCGTACACTATTTGGTACCCACTCCCAAACACTTTAAAAAGAGCCTGTCTCTGGCCACTGATTCGGTGGACCATCGATAGCTGCCCATGGGGGTCTGTACCTTTGTGGTTTCAATACAGTCGAACCAATCTAGGATCTGAGCGAGAGAACGTTGCGCAAGCCAGTTTTCCAGCTGCTTTTCGAGCTTGATAAGAGATTTGGTTTTTTCGGGGTCTTTTTTTCTGAKCCTGACCTGTACGGCCTTTATTTCTTTCATCAGGATK
>NZ_VDMB01000037.1 GCF_006175995.1 Desulfobotulus mexicanus | reverse complement strand
CRATCCTTCCACCTCCTGCATGCGTYGGGCGATTTCGGCAGGCTCAATGCGGAATCCCCGGATTTTTACCTGAAAATCCAGCCGGTCCATGAATTCCACCACACCACTGCTGAGCCATCGGCCCCGGTCTCCGGTGCGGTACATGCGTTCTCCCGCTACAAAGGGGTCCGGAACAAAGCATTTTTCCGTAAGCTCCGGCCGGTTGTGGTAGCCCCTTGCCACACCGGCTCCTGCCACGCAGATTTCTCCGGGCATGCCGATGGGTGCCAGTCTGCCCCGGCTGTCCAGTATATACACCCGGTAGTTGGCCACGGGTGAGCCCACGGGTGGTCTTTCCATGACGGCGGGTACATCATAGCTGAGGCAGGCCATGGTGGTTTCGCTGGGGCCGTATTCATTGGTGAGCCTGTAGGCACCGATACGGTAGCGGCTGAGGCGGTCGCCGCCCACCACAAGGGTTTTCAGGGAGCGACCTTCAACCATGCGCATGAACTGTTCCGCAAACTGGGTGGGGAAATGGGCATGGCTGATATGTTCTGCCATGAAATAGGCATCCAGCTCCGGCGGAGAAAGGCGAAGCTGTTCCGGGATGATGTGCAGGGTACCTCCGGCGGTGAGGGGGGCAAAAATCTGCACCACGGATACGTCAAAGCTGAAGGCGGCAAAGGCGGCGGTGCTGGAATCTTTGCCTATGCCATGGTGACTGGCGTACCAGTGGATGAAGTTGACCATGGAATGGTGTTCTATGGACACCCCTTTGGGTTGCCCCGTTGAACCGGAGGTAAAGATGAGGTAGGCCAGCTGATGCCCGCCCACAGCCCTGCCGGGGTCCCTTGCTCCTTTCCCCATATCCGGCTGATCCATGGCCATACTTTCACCCGTAAAGCCAAAGGCCTGCAGGCTTTCCGAAGAACCCAGAAGAAAATCCGCCGCCGTATCTTCAAGGATAAAGTTTTTTCTTTCTTCAGGATACGCCGGATCAATGGCCACATAGGCGGCTCCGGCCCGGAGTGCGGCCAGCATGGCTGCCACGGCCCAGATGGATCGGTCCGCAGCCACAGCAACGATGCTGTTGGCTGGCAGGCCCTTTTCCAGAAGTTTTGCTGCCGCCGCATTGGCCCTTTGATCAAGTTCTGCATAGGAAAGCTTCTGATCTCCGGCCACAATGGCAATTTTATCGGGGGCATTTTTTGCATGCAGGGCAATGGCATGGCTTACGGTCGGCCAGAAAGGGCCGGGAGTGGGTCTGGGGTTGAAGCGGTGGAGCAGGGTATGCCGCTCTTCCGGTCCCAGCATGTCTATGGAGGCAAGGGGAGCCTCCATGTCCGCCGTCACAGCCCGGAGGATACGGGTGAGATGGGAGCTCATCCGGGCAATGGTTTCCTTCTGGTACAGTGCGCTGCGGTAGTCCACGCTCAGGTGGATGCTGCCATTTTTGAGTCTGGCTCCAAAGGAGATGTCAAATTTGGCCGTCTGGGTGGGAAGGGAATCTACCTTGATCCGCAGATTGCCGCTTGCAAGTTCTTCATCCAGTCCCGTTTCCTGCATGACAAAATTCAGGTCAAAGAGGGGATGACGGCCCGGTCCCCGGTTGAGACTAAGTTTTTCATAAAGTGAGGAAATGGGGTAGGCACTGTGGCTGTAAATCCGGCGCATCTGATCTCTGGTTTCCGCCAGAAGTCCGGCAAAACTTTTCTGTCCTTCGGGGCGGTGCCGGGTGGGAAGGGTGCGCACGAACATGCCCACAAGGGATTCGGCTCCGGACAGATCCCGGCCTGCGGTGCTGGTGCCGATGACAAGGTCTTCCGTATCACTCCAGCGTCCCACGAGAACGGAAAGGGCGGAAAGAAGAACCTGATGCAGGGTGGCTCCGGATTTTCTGGTCATGTCCTGAAGCCCTGCGCTCAGTTCCGGTTCCAGAACTTCCACATGCACATCGCCTGTAAAGTCTGCTCCGGGGAGTCTGGGTTTATCCGCAGGCAGGGAGGCTTCCGGAGGATCCGCAAAAAGGGAAGTCCAGAAGTCTCCATGCTCCATGGCGGCGGTTTCTTCCCGACCGGCTTCCCAGACCGTCACATCCTTGTGCTGCAAAAGGGGTTCGGGAAGGGTTTGCCCCCCATAGAGGCTTGCCAGTTCCCGGACGAGGATACCCACGGACACGCCATCGCTCACCAGATGGTGCATGTCCAGAAGCAGAATGTGATGCTGTTCCTCTGATTCCTGAATGGCCAGCAGCCGCACACGGAAGAGGGGTGCTTTGGCCGGATCAAAGGGCCGGATGAAGTTCCGGATGGAGGCATCCAGATCTTCTTTGCCTGTCTGCTGAAACTCCATTTTCAGCGCTGCGGAATCTTCGGGAATCTGGACACAGCGGCCTTCTTTGATGGCAAAACGGGTACGCAGGGATTCATGGCGCTGCACCAGTGCCTGAAGGGCTGAAGACAGGGCTTTTCTGTCCAAGGGCCCTTCCAGATGGAGGGCAAAGGGCATGTTGTAGGTGCAGCCGATGCCTTCCATGCGGCTTAAGAGAAAAAGCTGCTGCTGGGCAGTGGTGGCCGGATACCAGGAAGCTTTGGCCGCAGGTTTTATGCTGCGGAGTTCTGTACCGTCCTGCTTTGCAAGAAATGCGGCCATGCTTTTGGGGCTGGTGCAGGAAAAAATATCGGAAAGGGAAACCTCATGGCCCAGCACCTTTGCCAACTGCACCTGCAGGCGCACAGCCCTCATGGAATCTCCGCCACACTGGAAAAAGTCGGCGGTGGCACTGAGGTTTGTCTGATTCAGCACATCGCCCCAGATGGCGGTCAGTTCGCTTTCAAGTCCCGGAGCCGGAGGTATATATTCCAGAGTTTGTGTGAACTGGACTTCGGGCTTTGGAAGCTTCATGCGGTCAATTTTTCCGCTGGGATTGAGGGGCAGGGTAGCTAAAGGGATCAGGTGCAGGGGCACCATATATTCGGGGAGGCGTTTTGAAAGCTCTTTTTTCAGATCCTTTGGCAAAACGCCTTCGCCTGCATAGTAGCCGCAAAGATAAACCCTGTTGCTGCTATCCTTGAAATCCGCCACCGCCGCCTGCTGAATGCCTTCCATCTCCAGCATGGCATTTTCAATTTCGCCCAGCTCAATGCGAAATCCCCTGAGCTTTACCTGTCTGTCCATGCGGCCAAGATGAAGAATCACGCCATCGGGCCGGAAGCTTGCCAGATCCCCGGTGCGGTACATTCTTTCACCGGGGTAAAAGGGGTCGGCCACAAAGCATTCGGCGGTTTTTTCTTCTCTTCTGTGGTATCCGAGGGCCACGCAAGGTCCTGCAATGCAGAGTTCGCCAGCCATACCCGGTGGCTGGGGATGGCCAAAGGCATCCAGAACATAGATGCGGCATCCGGGCATGGGACGGCCAAGGGGAATGTTTTCTTCCATGTGCCGGACAAGCTGGCTTGTAACATAAATGCAGCATTCCGTAGGGCCGTAAAGATTACGGAGAGTATAGGATCGGGGAGTAAAGGTACGCAGTTTTTCACCGCCCACATACAGGTTAAGAAGGGAGCCATTGTCCATGAACTCCATGAACTGTTCCCCCAGCTGGGTGGTGAGAAAACTCCATGTGATGCCCTTTTGTTCGTAAAAGGTATTGAGCGGGCCTAAGGAAAGCCGGATTTCTTCGGGAATGAGGTGGAGTTCCGCACCGGAAAAAAGGGCCACAAACACTTCCATGAGGCTGGCATCAAAGGAAAAGCTTGCGTGTTTGGCAATTTTGTCACGGGCGGTGATGCCGTCTGCCTGAATGGTGGCAAGGATGATGTTGGCGATGCCCTGATGGGTGAGGAGAACCCCCTTGGGTTTTCCCGTGGAGCCGGAAGTGTAGATCACCACACAGGCTTCATCCGGAGAAGATGCCGGAGGCAGGGGAGATGCGTCCTGTTCAAAAATATCCGGATCATCCATATTGAAAAGGATGGTTTTTTGAAAATCCCTTTCCTTTATAAAACGGGTCTGGGTGATGAGGAAGGGAGCTTCCACATCCTCCAGCATGAAAGTAATACGGGAGTCCGGATATCCCGCATCAATGGGCATGAAGGCTGCTCCGGCTTTGAGGATGGCCATCTGGGCCGTGATGAGTTCCGGACAGCGGTCCATGAGAAGGCCCACTACGGTTCCCGGTCCGGCACCCATGGCCAGCAGCTTTCGGCTAAGGGCATTGGATAAAGAGTCCAGCTCCCCGTAGGTCAGCACCCTTTCCCGCCACACCACAGCCCTTGCTCCGGGGTTGCGACGGGCCTGTGCTTCCATATGGGCCTGAAGGGTACGGCGGCTTTCGGGGAGGGCATCCTTTGGGTTGAAGCCCTCGATGATTGTTTTCCTTTCCTTTGAACTGAGAAAGGAAAGCTCCCTTACCTGAAGATGGGGGTTTTCCATTCCCTGAAGAAGGATGACTTCCAGATGCTTTGCCATCTGTTCCATGAACCAGGGTTCAAAGCGTTCTTCCTGATACATGAAAATCAGCTCCGGCGGCGTATTCCCGGCCCCTTGCTCTCCGGCATTTCTTCTCCCGGGAAAGGAAAAATAAGCCGTAAGGGCCATTTCCGATTCACCGTAATTGTGCCAGCAGATTTCACCGCCTTCGGGGAGATCCGGCTTCAGGAATTCCACAAAGGAGGTGCTGATGAGGTCCGGTTTTTCTCCGTGCAGGGACCGGAGGTCCGCCATGAGCAGATCATAGGGGTAGCGTTCATGGGCAAGGGCTTCTTTCACAAGGCGGCGGCTCTGGTCCAGCAGATTCAGAAAGCTCTCTTCGCCCTTTACCGTAAAGCGGATGGCAAGGGTACTGACGCTCATGGTCATGGCCTGCTTCAGGGACTCCGGGTGGCGGTTGGCCGTGGCCGAACCCAGAACCAGATCCTGCCGGTTCAGGGTCCGGCAAAAATAGAGGGAAGCCGCCGCCAGCAGCACCCGGAAGGGAGAGGTTTTATGCTCTGCGCAGAAGTCCGTAAGTTTTTGTGTGGTATAAGGATTGAAGGACCGGACAAGTTTTTGTAAGGGCCGGGGGCCGCTTAGGGGTTTTTTCCCAAAATCAAGGGGTTCCGGCAGGGTGTCAAAGCCTTGCAGCCAATAGCTCTTGTCCTGTTTTGCTGTTTCTGAATGGAGATAAAGCTGCTCTGCCTCCAGTGCTTCTACAAGGGGGGCTGTATCATAACAATCCGGCAGATCCGAAGTCCTGCCTTCCAGAAGACTCTTGTAAATATGGAGAATCTGGCCTGCTGCCATGGCGCTGGATGTTCCGTCCATGGCGATGTGGTGGTAGCAGGTATAGAGAAAGGTAAGGCCGCCTGTTCCCTTTAAAACGGCAAAGAAATGGAGGGGATGTTCCAGCATGGGTATGGGGGTTCTGCTTTGTTTATCCATCCACTCCATGCAGTCCTTTTCATCCCTGTCTGAAAAATCCAGCATGAGAAGGGGAATGTCGTCCCTGTCTGAAAAGTATTTCTGCGGAATGCCATCCTTTTCCCTGAACCGGACCTGAATATCCCTTCGCTTTTTCAGAAAAAGCTGCACGGCTTTAAACAGAAGATCCCCGTCTCCGGAAGGCAGCCGGAAGGAGGTGGGGATATTCCACATGGATGATTCCGGGTGCATTTTCTGGGTGAGGTAGATGCGTTTTTCCGCATGGGTCAGGGGATGAAAAGAAGGCATGGCAAAGACCCTTTCTCTCAAGCTGGGAGATATGATTATAAAAAAGCTGAAAAGCCGGGGTTTTTTGATGACAGGAAAAAGCTGTTTTGCTTTTGAATATGGAACGGTGTTTCTTATAGCAGGCAAAGGCAGGGGGAGGGAAGGAAAAAACGGCAGGGACTATCCATACCTCATGTCATTTTTTATTGATTTTTCTGAAGATGGTACTGCGGTTGATTTTAAAAATCCGTGCCACCTGCTGAACGGAACCGTGGTGTCGGATGGCACGATTTAAAAAGTCAGATTCAATTTCTGCCATGATTTCTTTAAGGGAACGTTCTCCCTGCAGAAATTCTTTATAATCCTCTGCTGTTTCCGTTTTTTTTCCATGAATAGAAGGTGGAAGATCGGCGGGGGCAATGAGGGGGCCCTGATGGGTTATAACAAGGGAATGTACAAGGTTTTCAAGCTCGCGGACATTTCCGGGCCAGTGATAATGGGTGA
The DNA here is from genome assembly GCF_006175995.1 of Desulfobotulus mexicanus. Lineage (NCBI taxonomy): Bacteria > Pseudomonadati > Thermodesulfobacteriota > Desulfobacteria > Desulfobacterales > Desulfobacteraceae > Desulfobotulus > Desulfobotulus mexicanus. Next base: position 14,568 of record NZ_VDMB01000037.1, on the reverse strand, counting down.
GGGCTTCCAGAGTTATATCCATGAAAGCTATATGTTTATGATATCTGGCGCTGTACTGGCGCAGAAAAGTCTCTGCAAGGGGGGAGATATCTGCCATGCGTTCCCGCAGGGGTGGAATTTTAACCGTAGCAACATTGAGCCTGTAAAATAAATCCTGTCTGAATTTTCCCTCTTCAATACTGCTGACAAGATCACGGTTGGTTGCTGCTATTATTCTGGCATCGATTTTGACGGGCTTGTTTCCGCCTATGCGCATAATTTCTCCATCCTGAAGAACTCGAAGGAGGCGGGTCTGCATGGCCAGGGGCATTTCACCTATTTCATCAAGAAAAATAGTGCTGCCTTTGGCCAGTTCAAAATATCCCGGCTTTCCCTTGCTGGAGGCTCCCGTAAAGGCTCCCGGCATGTAGCCAAACATTTCTGACTCTATCAGAGATTCGGAGATGCTCCCGCAGTCAACCTTCATCATAACTTTATCGCAACGCTGGCTCTGGCCGTGAACATAGCGGGCAAAGACGTCTTTGCCCACACCGGTTTCTCCAAGAATCAGCAGGGTGGCATCGGTTTTTGCCATGGTTTGCAGGAAGCCAAGGGTTTCATGCATGACTTTACTTGCAAAGACGGGAACTGTGGTCAGGGATTGTTCCCTGGCCATGTAGGCCATCTGCTCATTGGTCTGTTCGATGAGCTGTTTCTGCTCAGAGACCTGTTCATTCAGCTGGGTAATTCTTGTTATATCCCTTGCAAAGGTAATTACAAGGCGTAGAGCACCTGATTCATCAAAGACTGGAGTTCCCGTCAGAACAAGCATTTTGCCGTTTCTGAGGCGCTGAGTGTGAGTGACGGATTTTGCTTTGCGTACGACCTCAGGATTCAGTGCCACGTCAAAAACGCCCTCTTCAACAAGGGTTCGGACCTGACGTCCCAGCACCTGATCACGGGACAGGCCGGTCAGCTGTTCATACATCCGGTTTACATACAGTGTAATTCCTTCAAGATTGGTAACAAAAACGCCCTCGGGAATGGCGTCCATAATATCCAGGCTGTGCCTGGCCAGCAGATCCTTGGCATTTGGAGGCATATCTCTGTCTTGTGATGGGAGTTTAATGGCAGAAAACACATGGCTTTGATCCAGGATTTGGCTGTTGCCATCCACCAGAACTTCATGCATGTCAGACTTTACCATAGAAAGACATCCGGACAGAGATTATCAGAATAAGCTGTTAAAATAAAGAATTATCTAAATGGTAATCCCTTGGCCTTACTCTACTCGGATAAACCTTTCTCCCAGTATACTTTGCGCTGTGTCCTGCAGGCTGGAAAAGAGTTTTTTATCCAGTTGAACTTCGCCCATGGACGGTATCCGATCAAGGAAATGGTATTTCTGTGTCCCCAGACGGTGGTAGGGCAGAAGTTCATAGGTGATACGATCTTCAAAGGGAAGCAGGAATTTGGCAATAGCTCGGATGGCCTCTTCATTGTCGTTGAAATCCGGAATTACCGGAGTACGCACAAGTATGGGTTTATCGTTCTGCAAACCTGCAAGGCGGGTGAAGTTATCCAGAATCCTGGCATTTCCCATACCTGTATGCAGTTCATGTTTCTCACTGTCCATGTGCTTGAGATCAAAGAGCATGTCATGGATAAGCAGGGATGCATCGTGCAGAGTTTCCCATGGAATCATACCGCAGGTTTCGATGGCTGTACGCACCCGTCTTTTTTTTGCTTCCCGCAGCAGGGCCATGGCAAAGTCATGCTGCATGAGGGGTTCGCCGCCTGAAAGGGTCAGGCCACCACCGGAGCGGGTATAGAATACCGCATCCTGTTCAACTACAGAAAGTATATCTTCCACGCTGCGCATTTTTCCGTAAACAATAAGACTCTGTGCAGGACAGGCTTTAGCGCAAAGGTGGGGACAATCGCCGCAGATATTTCTTTTTACATGCACAAGGTTTTCTGCATCAGCAGTGATTGCATCCTTGGGGCATACGTCCAGACAATAGCGGCATTTATCAAACCCAAGGCATCGTCCTTTGTTACAGGCCAGCTCAGGGCCATATTCCTGGGATTCTGGATTGCTGCACCAGCTGCAGCGAAGCGGGCAGCCCTTTGTGAAAACGATGGTACGTATGCCCGGCCCGTCGTGTACGGAATACTTCTGGATATTGAAAACCATGCCTTGCATTTTTCTGTCTTCAAAGCTGCTCATGAAACCTCCTTGCGTGGCTGTTCTTAAAACTAATAAAGCTCCGGACAGACTGGCTGTCCGGAGCCCGATGCAGGGCAGAACGTATAAGCTTTACATGTTGTCGTGTTCCGTACGCGCTATGAGATCATTTTGCAGATCGGGAGAGAGATCTACAAAGTAAGCGCTGTATCCTGCGATGCGTACAATCAGGTTTTTGTATTTGGCCGGATCTTTCTGGGCAGCAATCAGGGTCTCTTTTCGGATGACATTGAACTGAACGTGCCAGAGTTTAAGATCACAGAGGGTGCGCATGAATGAGACCAGTTTTTCCGTACCCTGATCGCCCTCCACACAGTTGGGTGTGAACTTGATGTTCAGCATCCTTGCAGCCCGCTCACGCATTCCCATATTCTTGGTATTGTAATTGGAAAGAAGTACTGCTGTGGGACCATTGGCATCCGCACCATGGGAGGCGGAGGAGCCGTCGGAAAGGGAAAACCACTCCGTACGTCCGTTGGGTGTGGCGGAAACCACCTTTCCAAAGGGAACATGGGAAGTAAATGGCACATAACGGACATCATTATTGATACCCAGCTCTTTGCTGTATTTTTTACCGAATTCCACGGAGATACGGTCAATATCCCGGCCAATGGCATCGGCATAGGGGTCATTGTTGCCATAGCATGGGGCGCTGCGGAGCAGGGCCTGCACGTTTTCATGGCCTTCAAAATTGGCATCAATTGCATCCAGAATCTGACGCATGGTGAGGCGTTTTTCTTCAAACACAAGCTTTTTGATGGCAGCCAGTGAATCCACCACCGTACCAAGCCCCATGTATTCAAAGTAGCCGAGGTCGATGCCTTCAGGGATCTTGGGTTGATGCAGATCTACGCAGTGTTTCATGCAGAGGTCATGCATGGCGGAACCCAGTGGCTGGGCAAAATGGCGGGCCCTGAGCTGGATGATGATATACTGCTGAATAAAGGCAGTTTTCATGAAAAGAATATGCTGGGCCTTATAGGCTTCCCAGAAGTCCTCCCAGGATGCAAAGGAGCAGGGATCGCCTGTTTCCACACCCAGAACCTGATCTCCGTACTTTTTCATGCGGCCATTGCGGAGTACCATTTCAACGGCAGCGGCAAAGTTGATATAGGCCCCGCCTGAGGTATAGGTGTCGCGGTTGGGCATGCGGGCTTCCGTACATCCGGAAACGGCGTAGTCCAGTGCCTCTTCAAAGCTTGCACCCTTGGATACATAAAGGGGAACAATTTCTTCGTCATTGATGATTTTGGGGAAGCCTGAGCCGTCCTTGATGGTTTCTGCCACATCCCAGAGATAGCTTTCCGGCGAGCGAGAGTGGATGCGGGCAGCCAGATCCGGATAGTGCAGGGGGAATTCCCGCTTGGATTTCAGGATAAGGTGGGTCAGCTCGTTGGTGGCGTCATAGCCTTCCGGCGTCTGTCCTCCAACGGTGACGGCTTCCCAGTGGGCATATCCTTCATTGAAGGCACCGCCCGTGGGCGATATGTACATATCGATAAATTCAGCCATTCCCACCCACATGCATTCCAGCAGCTCCATGGCCTGATCTTCCGTAATCCGGCCTTCGTTCATATCCTTGATATAATAAGGGTAGAAATATTGATCCATACGACCGTTGGAAATGGTGGTGCCGGTTTTCTGTTCCAGACGGGAGAACATCTGGGTGAACCACTGGCTCTGTACTGCCTCGTAGAAGTTTCTGGCAGGTTCACCGGGTACACGTTCTGCAATTTCTGCCATGCGCTGGAGTTCGGCCCGGCGGATGGGGTCATTTTCTTTTTCTGCCATCTGGTAAGCCAGTTCCGCATGGCGCTTTGCCCAGAGAACAATGGCTTCACAAACGATAACAATGGCTTCAAGGAAAGGTTTTTTCTCACAGTTATCCAGAGGACTCATGGGGTCAAGGGCTGAGAGCTTTTCTTCTGCTTCCCTGCGTATGCCATTGAAACCTCGTTTGAGGATTTTTTCAAAGTCGTGCACCCACTGAAGGGATGAACGGAAAGAGGATGTCTCATTGACAATGAAGCGGGAAATCAGTCCTTCGGGATCGTCATAGGTCAGTTTGTGAACTTCAGGAGGAAAGGCTTTGCTCAATGCTTCATGGTAGGTTTTGCCTTTCCAGTAAGGAGCAATTTCCTCGATAACCAGTTTGGCATCCTCTTCTGTTATGGTCGCAGGAGACTGGCTTCGGCTGGGCAGGTCTCGTACGGCAATGTCAAGGAAGTCCCCGTCCAGTTCCGGATACAGAATACCATAGCGACCATCGCAGCCAGCACGACCCAGCAGCAGCTGGTCATCCTGTACATACACGGTTATATTCCGGGCAATATGCATCAGTGCCTTTGCCCAGCGCAGGGGTAGAGGCTGCCCCTCGGTTTCCTGCATGGACTGGGTGAAATATAATGCGCGCTCTACATCAATGCGTGGTTTCTGGCCATCAAAGCGTTCCAGCATTTTAAAAACACGCGGATGGGTCTGGCGGAATATATTTTCTTTACCTTCAATGCTTTCCAGAAGGCGCTGTTCCTGGGGGGATACGCAGTCACATCCTGCATAATCGTACATAGATATACCTCCTCTATATTGCATATTATGAATTAACTAGAACTCGCTAAAAGTGCCTCAAGCTGGTGTCTTATATATCAACTATCGTGCCATGGTTGTATGTATTTGATTTTTATTGTTATATCTTGGTGGTGTGGATGGGGTTGCTCCTGCATGGCGTAGAATCTTCTTTTGGGTTGCGTATTTGCAACCTGTTGTTATTGGAGGGATGAAAATCTTATATAATGATGCAGGATTGCATCACTTATTGCTGCATTTTAATCTTTGAAGACTGCAAAATAAAATTAAGGGTAAAATAGAGATAATAAATATTTAATTTCAAATGTTTATTCTTGTTGCATCTGAGCGGTCTGTTGCATAAATGCAACACTTTATAAAGCTCAAAAATAAAAGCCACCGCCGGTTGGCGATGGCTTTGGATATATTCAGGGTGGTCGTGCAGTTTTTTTTAGCGGGACTGTTGAATTACTTTTTCTTCTGCTTTTTTAATTTTGGTATGGATAACGACCCGGACTTTTACTTTTCTGTATTCATCTTTAAAACTTTTCTTGCATTTTCATACATGACTTTGGCCCTTACCTCCTCGGTCAGCGGGAAGGATTCATAGACAGACAGGGCATGGCTCAGTTCAATAAAGGGGTGGGCACTGGCAAAAAGTACCTTGTCAGAAATAGTGGTAGCCATGGCTTTTATGAAAACATCCGCCATGGGAGCCTCTTCATATTCAGAAAAATCCATGTATACGTTAGCATTGCGCATGCAGGCGAAAATGCTTTCATTGACGAAAGGGTAGCCACCGTGACTCATGATCAGGGTTAGCTCGGGAAAATCCCTTGCAACTCGGTCAATATCTCTGGGATCGGCATAGTCCATGATGGCTCCGGGTACCTGTGGCGGTGGAGCCATGGTGATAAAGACGGGTACATCCAGTTCCGCACACTTGGTGTAAATGGGATAAAAACGGGATTCACTGGCCGGGATATGGGCAAGGTAGGGGTCTATGGCAATGCCCTTCATCCCCAGCTCCTGAATGGCGTATTCAATTTCACGGACGGCAGCCATTTTTTTGTGGGGATCAATTCCCCAGAATCCTGCAAATTTTTCAGGAAAGGCTTTGCAAAAGGAAAGGACACTGGGGTTGTTGGCCGGACTTCCATAGGTGCTTTCACAATCCCTTCCCGTTATCACAGCCAGTTCCACGTTTTTGGCATCCAGATCCGCAATTATTTCCTCAAGGGGCTGGGGTTTTCTGGCATCAAAGCCTATGGCCTTGCAGGCAGCTTTAAACATGGCGCTGTTTTTGATGCCATCTATAATTTCAGGGGTGTTGGGGCGGAAACGAAAATCAATAACTTTCATCTTGTTGTCCTTTTTTAAAAATGGGAGTCATGCAGTCACGATGGATATGTCTGAGTGGTGCAGAAATCAGACGGGTGCTGGTCTGCTGCGATCAGATATTTTCAATTGTGTGCATAACTCCCTTAAGATGTTGATATATTATTTATTCCCCACAAGAAAGAGAGGGATTTCGGGAATAAAGGTGCAGAGCAGAAGGATAATCAGCATACATGCAAGCATGGGCAATACGGCTACGGAGACCTTCTCCAGTTTCACCTTGGCAATGCCGCTGGCAACAAAGAGGTTGACCCCCACAGGCGGAGTTATGAATCCGATGGCAAGGTTGAGAACCATTATGACACCGAAGTGAAGGGGAGAAACCCCGACACTGGTTACAATAGGCAGCAGGATGGGAGTGAGAATCACTATGGCAGCAAGGGCTTCCATAAAAGTGCCTACAATGAGAAGAAGAATAATAACAAGTAACAAAATTATGTATTTATTGCTTGTCAGATCCAGCAGCCATCTGGCAATGCTTCCCGGAACATCTTCAATGGTCATGATATTGCCAAAGAGGGTGGCCATGGCAATAAGAACGATGATCATAGCCGATGTTTCGCAGGCTTCCCGGCACGCAATGATAACCCCTTTTGCGTTCATTTCCCTGTACACGCAGACACCCACAAAAAGCCCGTAAAAGGCTGCCACGGCAGCTGCTTCCGTGGGGGTCATGATGCCTCCGTAAATTCCTCCCAGAACAATAACCGGAACCATCAGTGCCCACTTGGCATCCCATGCGGCCTTAACAAAGGTGGCGGGAGTACGTTTTTTAGTGCTGCCGCGCCAGCCTTTTTTTCGGGAATAAAGGTAACAGTATACCATTAATACAAAACCTGTGAGCAAGCCGGGGATGATACCGCTGATGAAAAGGTCACCAATGGAAACCTGGGCGGAAACCCCGTAAACCACAAAGGGATTACTGGGGGGGATCATCACGCCCACGCATCCTGCGGCTGCTATAAGTGCAGCAGAAAAGTGGATGTCGTAACCCCTCTCCTTCATCGCCGGAATGATGAGGGCACCAATGGCTGCCACCGTAGCCGGACCGGAACCACTGATGGCTCCGAAGAACATGCAGGTCACAATGCAGGTGAGGCCCATTCCGCCGTACAGTCCACCCACGATTTCATCGGCCAGAGCCAGCAGGCGTTCCGAAAGTCCGCCTGCTCCCATGAAAACACCCGCTGCAATAAAAAACGGGATGGCCATAATGGGAAAGCTGTCTATGGAAGTAAAGGTAATCTGTGCCATGTAGCCCACGGGCAGGGTGTCGGCGCAGATGATGGTGGCAAGGGTGGAAAGCCCCAGACTGATGGCAATGGGGACGCCTATAATACAGAGCAGTATGAAATAGCCGAAAAGTGCAGGAATGGGTTCAATATAGTCGAAAACAAAACAGGGTGAAGCTATGGCTATGGTGATGGCCAGTCCTGTAAAACTGTCTTTTATTCCGCAGATTCTGAATTGACTGCTAAGGGACTGGATAAGCCGTAGCGACATCAGGCCAAAACCTATGGGCAGAATCAGATAGGGAATAAGAAAGGGAATGCGCATGGCCGGTGTTGTCTGTGGAAATTGAAGCAGGTTCTGAATCATGCCGTAGCCGAACCAGGCAATGGAGAGGGTGAGACAGAGAAAAAGAACTTCAATAACTATCCAGCTGATATTCTGAAATCTTGGGGATAGTTTATCATATATGATGTCCACCCTTATGGAGGAACGTTTTCGGATGGAAAAACTGAGGGCAAGGTAGGATATCCATATAAAAATATATCTGGATAACTCTTCGGCCCATACTGAACCGCCAGCCCTTTCAATGAAACTTACAATAATGTAACGGTAGAGTACCTGCCATGTAATGAAAAAAATGATGGCCAGAAGGCCGGTGACCATAAAGATGGATTCAAAGTTTTCGTCAATCCAGTGCAGGGGGCTTTTTTTCGATCTTGCAGCTTCCATGCAATCGCCCTCGTTCAAGAAAAAAAGTTGGCAGCAGAAAGGGTGACTTCCATAGGACGTCACCCTGACCATGATATCTGATAGTTATTTCTGTGTTTCGGCAATCAGCCTGAGCAGTTCTGCAGGAATTTCCTTTGCAAATTTCGCACGGACGGGCTCAGTTCTTCTTTTCAGTTCCGCACGCTGGTCCGGGCTGAGTTCGGTTATTTCGATGCCCCTGTCACGGAATGCCTGCCATGCAAGTTCTTCAAGACGGATGGTTTCCGCACGCTGCCATGCTGTGGCTTCCCGTGCAGCTTCTGTGATAATGCTCTGCTGCTCAGGGGTAAGGCGGTCCCACCTGTTTTTATTCATGAGCAGAATATGCATGGAATAATTATGTCTTGAATCCATGGCATAACGAATTACTTCCGTATGTTTTGCATCATTAAGCAGGGAGAAAGTGTTTCCCTGGGCGTCCACAGTACCTTGCTGAAGTGCCGTATAGGTTTCACCCCAGGCAATGGGAGATGGGTTCATGCCAAGCTCAAGGGCAACGTCTACTTCCACTGGAGAGGCTGTTGTACGGACCTTGAGGTTTCTTAAATCTTCCACCTGACGGAGAGGCTTGTTCGTTGAAACGAAGTTTCTGTATCCGTATTCACTGAACATAATGGTTTTCAAACCAACACTTTGGGCAACACGATCGAGGGCCCGGCCCAGCTCTCCATCGTCCAGGGCCTTATAAAGGTTTTCCTGGTAGGCCGCATCGGTGATGTAGGGGAGGTCGATGGCCATATAGGCCGGAGAGAAGCTTGCCATGTTGGGTGAGGAGCTGGAAGACATATCCAGGGTACCCGCTTGGGCGGCTTCCGTTGTTACCCTGTCACTGCCCAGCTGGCAGTTGCCGAAGATCTGTATTCTGATCTTTCGGTTACTCTTTTCTTCCACCAGTTCTTTAAATTTTTCATAGCCAACGGTAACGTTATTCCCCGGAGCCATGGGGTGGGCCAGCCTCAGGGTGATGGGTCTTTGGGCAAGTGCCAGCACAGGAAGACTGGTCAGCAGAAAGATGGTGGCAATAATCCATACGATTCTTTTTTTCATCTTTTCCTCCTCAGGTTTAAAAAAAGTTAACTGCTTCTTTTTAACTCCGTTTTTGGGAGTTTGTTCTTCAGAATAGACTCCACATACAGCCTCCGGTGCTTTTTGCAAAACCTGTTCCATTTTAACCAGGTTGCAATAATATCCTGATAATGGAAGTTGTTGGGAAAAAAATGATAACTAAGGATAATCAGAGGGATGCAGTTTAACTTATGGTGCATAATTGCAACAATTCGCAGGGTGGGTGTAGGTGGGGAGGAAAATCAGTTCTTTAAAGATGAAATAGTATTAAAATAAGATATATATGTATGATTTGTTTGGTTTTTGATTGTAAAACCGTTAAGGGTTGTTGCAATTGTGCAACTATTTTTTCATGTTTTTTGATTTTTGCTGTCTTGTGTTGCAAAAAAAAGACTGAATTTTAAGGTTAAAAAAGATTTTTTAAACTGAATGTTCAAATACAGACGTGGCCGTGCGGATGAACACCAACGCTTGCCCCATTGTGACGTGTGTTGAAGGGTAAGCTGTTAAGCCGGGCACAAGGAAAAATATTCTTTAAATTAATGGCTTATTCTGTTTTTCGGCCAGCACAGGGTAAACCGAGCGCCCCCCATGGGAGAGGATGAAACAAGGATATGGCCGCCGTGGCTCTGGATAATCTTCCGTACAATGGGAAGCCCCAGCCCATGCCCCCCCGTCTGTCTGCTCCTGCTGGGGTCTAATCGTACAAAGGGTTCAAAAATTTTTTCCCTGTCACAGGGTTCAATGCCGATTCCGTTATCATCCACCTGAATGCAGTGCTGCTGACCATCCTCAAAAAGCTGAATCCCAATTTTATGTCTGCCATAGCGTGCTGCATTCTCAAGGAGATTGGTGACGGCCCTTGCCATATAAAAAGGCTCAAAACGACACAGGTCCACAGGGTCCATGTCAAGGGATATGGTAATGTCCGGGTGCATGATCTGGAAATCCTTCACCAGCTTTTCCAGCCAAGGGACAATTTCCCCTTCCTGCATTTCCAAGGCCGGTGCTTTTGCGTCAAACCGGGAATAGGTAAGCAGTTCCGAAAGCAGTCTTTCCATTTCATCCACATCCCGGTGCATCCCGTCTGTATAACGCTGCTTATCCTTTGCATTGTCTGCTGAGGCCAGCATTTCCAGCCCGAAGCGGATACGGGCGGCAGGTGTTCGAAGTTCGTGGGAAACCGCATGGACAAGTTCCCTGTGGGAGGCAATTAGCTGGCCGATTTTGTCTGCCATGCCATTAAAGGCCATGGCCATGGGTGCCAGCGAAGAGCTTTTCGGGATTTTTACCCTTGAACTGAGGTCGCCTGCGCCAAAGGCCAGAACCGCCTGACTGATGATTTTCAGCTTGAGGGCATAGGGGTAGGTCCAGACAAGTGTCATGACACCAAAACCAATGGCAAAGGCAATCCAGACAAGCATGTTCAAAGGCACGAAAATATTGGGATCAGGAAATTTTCCCATGGTGAGGATGCTATTGCTGCCCTGTATTTTTTTGTGATAAAGTTCGCCGTTTTCCTGCACCACAATTTGACCGGAAAGGAGATTTTCCTTTTCATGGGGAGTCAGTGCCAGCTTTTCCGGTGAACGCAAAACAAGGGGATAACCAAAATAAGGCTGGAGACTTTCTATATGCTCCTGCCACTGGCTTTCGGGTTGAATAATAAGATCCTGTTCCATCACATGGTAGACACCTCTTGTAAGGTCTTGATAATAGGCTGTAATGGAATCTTTCATAAAAATATTCAGCATGGAATTGAATCCGTGTTGCAGGCCGAGGGCTGTGGCCAGTACAGTAATGAAAATGGAAAGATAAAAACGGATAAAGAGTTTGCCGAACCGGGATTCTGTATGGGGTGTGTTGATTTTTTTTTCCATCGGAATCAGGTCTTTCATTTTTTATGGGGAGGGAAATGAATGCTGTTTGTCAGATTTTAAAAACTATAGCCTAGGGTCAGGCCAGCAAAATAGGTTTTTTCATCATAAAAGCTAATGTTGGAGTCCCGGAGCATGGTTCCTGCCAGAAGATTGATGGAGAAGCGGTCATAGCCAAAGGGTTTCATTCGTATGAGCATAGCCATAATGCCAAAAAGATGATCCTGCCTTTCTTTTGAAAAGACGGGATGTTCGGCTTTGTAGTTTTTTATGCTGTAATTCAGATTAATTCTGTACATAGTCTTCTCACTCATTTTCATGAAGGATAAGCCACTGCTAAGCTGATTGTATGCATTGGCTTTGCCTTCAAAATCCCCCAGAATCCACCCGATTTTTGGTGTTACCATGCAGGATCTGTTCCTGAAGGTGTAATTGAGTTCAAATCCGTGGGTTCGGCCATCCCTTTTCAATTCAGGAATCCTTTGGCCAGAAAGGTCTTTTTCAATATCATTGATGCGAAGTTTATATTCAAAACCAAAGGGAGAGCCCATAATCTGCCCCAGCTTCAGACCTGCCCCATAGCTTTTTATATCCGTTTTTATTCTGGGTAATCCCGTAAGATATGGGTCTTCCCAGGCTTCACCCGGCATCGTATAAATTCCATAGACATCCACTTTACCCATGGAATAGCGTTTTGAAACTCCAGCTGCAATTCCCGGATCACTTTCTATGGGTGTATTTGTGTAAAATTCTGTGCCTGTAGAGTTTTTGAATTTCAGATCAAAAAGAATAAGGGGCAGGTATTTTTCAAAGGACTGTCCCTCTGTATTTAATGAATGCAGGTGCCGGTTTACTTTATCCGGATCAGACTGGCTTTTTTTCTGGATAAAAGCGCCACCTGTCTGAATCATACCTGAAAACCGTGGGGCAGGGTCTGGTTTCCCTTCAGCCTGTACAAAAACAGGGGGCAGAAGAATCAGCAGTGTCCAGATAAGTACTGGTTTTAAGTATGGCATTGTTTTTATATTCCTTTCTGCTTTATATTTAATTTAATACAGAGGCAGGCGATGATGATTCTTCGTTTTTTTGCCCTATCATAGTTCTTCTGTGAATTTTTAACAGCATGGGGCGGTGTGGTCTGTCGGGAATGTGTAGGTGGAATGTAACAGAATATATATGACCGGCGTATAAAAAACATCGACTATGGGGCTATTGGACCTCGGGGAGAATAAGAAGTTCATTATTTTCGGTTTATGATCATAGGCCTGCCTGAGTTCCGAGATCCGTACGGGAGCTACCATGCGTCCCTTGCAAAAAGATAGCCCTCACCCCATACGGTTTTAATGCGGCAGGGTCTTGAACCGTGGTCTCCCAGTTTTTTGCGCAGTCGGGAAATATACATATCCACGGAACGGTCCAGTCCGTCATAGGAGATTCCCCGAAGACTGGCCAGAATTTTTTCCCGACTGAGGACTTCACCTGCATGGCTTGCAAGGAAACTGAGCAGACTGAATTCCACCGTGCTGAGCTCAACAGGCCTGTTTTCAAGGAAAACACTGCGGGAGGCAAGGTCCATGTGGAGGGAACCGAAAGTGAGAGATGAGGCTCCTCCTTCCGGGGCAGAGCCGGAGCTGTTTCTCCGGAACAGGGCACGAATACGCGCCAGAAGAACCCTTGGCACCACAGGTTTTTTAACATAATCATCTGCACCCATTTCAAGGGCGGCGACCTCATCCATTTCATCTTCTCTGGCCGTGAGGATAAGAACAGGTCCCTGATAATTCTTTCTTATTTCTCTGCATACACTTAAACCGTCCTGTCCGGGAAGCATGAGATCCAGAATCACAAGATCAGGCTTACTTGTGCTGATTTGAATGATGGCAAGATCTCCCCTCGGAATGATCTGTGTTCTGTATCCGTTCTGGCCTAGATATTCGCTGATGAGGGTGGCAAGCCGGGCATCATCTTCAACAATAAATATTTTCTGCTGTGAAAGCCTGTCTTCCGGATGAAAAGAGTTTTGTGGATGTAGGCCCATGGCATAGCTTTCTGTGAAAAGAAGGTGCTGATGAAAAAAGGAAAAGACATGGGGATAAATATTACAGGCAAGTGCTTAGCAGCACAAGGATGGCAGGAATTTTTTGGATGGGTGTCTGACTTGGCCGGGGCGAATAAAAATGGCCTTTCTGGGGAATATCAGCTTAAAACCACTTTGTTTCTTCCGCTTTTTTTAGCTGTGTAAAGGGCCTCATCAGCCCTTTTCATAAGGCTTTGGATGTCATCATTTTTTCTGTAAAGGGTGACACCAAAACTGGCCGTTGTTTTTTGAATTTCTGGAAAATCAAAGGATGCAATGACGCCCTGAAGTTTTTCAGCCAGTTTTTTGATACCGGATTCATCAATTTCCGGGCAGATGATCAGAAATTCCTCACCTCCCCATCTTCCGATGATATCCGTTTTTCTGGTATTGGCGAGAATCAGATCTGAGAGAGAGACAAGGATTCTGTCGCCAGTCTGATGGCCATATGTGTCATTGATCTCTTTGAAAAAATCAATGTCCATAAGGATGATGCCAAAGGAATGTCCGTATTTTTCTGATCTGTCCACTTCATACTGAAAGGTTTCATCCAGCTTGAGGCGGTTATAAAGCCCGGTGAGCTGATCCGTAACGGCCAGCCTGTTCAGCGCATGATTTTTTTCTTCCAGTTTTATTTTAAGAGTATTCAGATCATTAACCAGCTGCTGGATTCGTTTTTTTTCTGTGGAAAGCTTTCTGTTCCAGAAGGCAATGATAAAAATCAGGATTCCCGTCGCGGCCAGAACTTTCCAGGCCAGAGAATAGTCTGTCCTATCCATTTTGATTCTGATCCACTTATTGTAAATCCGGTTGTGCTCTTCCGGGGATATTTCTTTAAAAACCTTATTAATAATGGCAACGGTGTTGGCATGTTCCGGTGGAAATCCCATGCGGTGCTCAAACACATATTCCGTTTTTCCTGCGATACGGAGATTAAAGCCAGATTTTCTGATGGCGTCCATGACAACGGCGAGGTGACCGACAAAGGCATCAATTTTTCCCCGGCTGAGCAGGTGGAGACCTTCCGGCACATTGGCTGTGGTGATCAGCTCAATGGCCGGATAGTTGTTTTTCATAAAATTATGGCTTGTATCCTCAATTCCCGGAAAATGTAACTATTTGCACTAGCCCCAAACTGTAAACATCTATAAATAAAGACATAAGCAACTATTTAATGCTTGACTTTTTGGAAAAAACATAGTTATATTCCATCAAATGTAACTATGGAGGAAGGAAATGGCAAGCATAACCCATCACCACAACAAGAAAACCGGAGCAATTTATGTATACTCAGTTGAAAGTTATTGGGACAAAGAAAAGAAAGCACCAAGAAATAAACAGGTGTGTTTAGGRCGGCT
>NZ_VDMB01000036.1 GCF_006175995.1 Desulfobotulus mexicanus | reverse complement strand
GAATGAATAAGGTGTAAAAGCCTTTAGTTCTTTTTTAATACAATACATCGAAATACAATTTTCGGTGGCGATGGCGTCAAGGTCACACCCGTTCCCATCCCGAACACGGAAGTTAAGCTTGACTGCGCCGATGGTACTGCATGGGCAACTGTGTGGGAGAGTAGGACGCCGCCGGATTCTTTTAACGCCCTGCCTTCAAGGTGATTTCACCTCGAAGACAGGGCGTTTTTTATTTGGAAGAAAATAAAATCAGGGTTTTTTATTCCTCATATCTTCTCTGTCTTTTTCATAGGTTTTTGAAAGGGGAGCTCTGTCCAGACGGTCAAAGCATCTTTCCTGTTCAGATTCGTGGAGCTGGTAGCAGTCTATCCGCTGATCATCAAATTTTGTTTCAAAGGTAAATTTTTCACCGCATCCGCAGAAAACCAAAGTTGCAACAACCATAGGTCCAAATAAAATCATTTTTTTATTCATGGTACAGTGTCTCCTTTCTGTAAGACCTGGCTGGTATTGAAGCTTTTTATTTTCCAGGGGCATCAAGGTTGAGAATACGGTGTATTTCTTCCAGAAGGGGCCTCAGTTTCTGCTGAAATGAAGGAGGAATCATGAGCATGGGGATTTTTCGGTTTTTTGGCATATACTGATCAGTACTTCCAGGATGATATGTTTCCATAAGAAGATCCAGAAGGTTCGCACTTCTGCCTTCTGCATCCAGGTGCTCTGTGGCCTGAAGAAAAAGAGTATGAATAATTACCTCGTTTTCTTCCATTTCTGCGGCATCGGAGCTTTCACAGCATTTTTTGGAAATCATACATCGACATGCCATGGGCCGGTGTGTGTAAATGGTGCATTTTCTGCTTGAGATGTCCAGAAGAGGACAGGGCCACCAGGAGGGATCAGCTTCATCTTCCGGGGGATTTTTCCCATCCATGTAGAGGGCTGCCATGCTGTTCAGGCTAAGGCTGGGGTGCAGGCGAGGAAGGGCAGGATCTGCTTTTGCTGCAGCACTGATTTTTTCTGCTGTTTCATTATTTATATGCGAAAGAATATATTCTGCCTCAAGGCTTGTGATTATGACATTGCGTGTGCAGCACAATGCGCAGCCCGGTGCGCAGGCTGAATGGAAATCAAGAAAGGTTTTTTCCTGCAGGGCGTAAAGTTCGGCAAGGGCGGGCAGTGCTGGATGGGAGGACATGGAAACTCCTTATTGTTTGTAATAAGTAAAAACTAAAGAAGCTTTGCTTTTTTTATAAAAAAAAGTCAAGGCGGTTGCGGATACGGCTTTCTTTTTCCTTGACCTGAAGGCTTAAAGGAGGTAAAGAAAAAACCTGTTTCAGGCGCATAGCTCAGTTGGTAGAGCGCTACCCCGACACGGTAGAAGTCTCCGGTTCAAGTCCGGATGCGCCTACCAGTATAATATTAAAGCCCGGTATGGTGAAAAACCTGCCGGGCTTTTTTGTCTCTGTGATTTGTAATACATTATTTCACCTGAAATTCTTTTGATTTAGTACAGCATGATCTTAATGAACTTTTTCACCTCTTTGATGTCTTAAGCCGCATTTGTATTCTATAAGTACAGCTTCTCCTTTTTTTTTGGACAGCTATTTGTTTTTTCATCCTGTTCACCCGGCAGGGCCTTCATATTGAAAAAAGCCTTTTTAAATGGACTTTTTCAGCATGTTTGGATAAGATTTCAAAATTAAAAAAATGTTTTCTGCTTGTCATGATTATTATTCTGCTCGGATTGTATACTGCACAAGTCTAAAATAGACAGCAGCCTTATACAGGGTAGTGTAAACCCGGTTCAAAGGAGATACCAATGCATTTTTTAAACAACCTTAAAGTTGGCAGGCGCATGGCTCTGGCCTTTGGCTTATTGACGCTCATTATCTTTTTTCTGGGTGGGCTTGGCTATGTGTCCTCCATAAGAACCGATAGTTCCGCAGATGAAATTGTGATGGTGCGCCTGCCCAGTCTGGATTCTGTGCTTGTCATGGAATATCAGCTGGAAAAGCTTATTTCTGCCCAGCGTATGCTATTAAATCCCAGAAATAGCATGGAAGTCAGAACAATTGCCTATTCTAACATTGATGCAGCACGAAAAAGCTATGGAGAGGCTGCGGATCTCTATGCTCCTTTGCCCCAGACACCGGAAGAAAGCCGGGAGTGGCAGGCTTTTCTCGATGTTCTTTCAAAATGGCGCAGTGTCAATGATGTTTTTTTGTCCCAGTCCCAGGAGATCGATGCTACGGGCATTTTGAATGCGGATGAACTCCTTGGATATATACAGATGTTTCGTTCGGATCATTATGCTTTGATGAATCGGGTGGCAAATTATATTTTGCTTGGAGAATCCTTTGACGGCGGAGAAGATCACAGGGAATGCAATTTTGGTCGCTGGCTGATCTCCTTTTCCACATCCAACAGAAATTTGCAGTCAGCCCTAAAATCTATGCATGAGCCCCACAGGAATTTCCATGAAAGTATAGCAAAAATCCGTAAGTCCATGGAAGAGGGAGACAGGGACGGGGCTTTGAGGATTTTTGATGGGGAGATGCAGCCTGCTGCTGAAAGTGTTTTTGAAATTTTCTTTGTTTTTCTGGATGAAGCTTTTCAGGTTCAGGAGATGCAGGATGGCATGACCCGAATGCTGGTGGAAGAGATTCTGCCTTTACAGGAAAGGGCCATGGCCCATCTGGACAGGGTTGTGGAAATTAACAGGGACATTGCCACACGGGAGGGGGCGGCACTGCAGGCCCTTTCAGAACGAAATAAAAGAATGACCCTTGTGGCCCTCTTTGTGGCCCTTGTTCTGGCGATAAGCTTTGGTATTATTATCACCCGCAGCATTGTTCTGCCTCTGGGTCAGAGTGGACGGATGTTTAAGTCCATTTCCGATGGAGACATGACCCGAACCGTTCCTCCGGATCTTTTGAATAGAAAAGATGAACTTGGGGATATGGGACGGCAGATGGGAGAAATGGCAAGTTCGCTGCGTGAAGTTTTTGGCCGCTTAAATGGCGGCGTAGAGACTCTGGCATCTTCTTCCACAGAGCTTTCCAGTATTTCTGAGCAGACAGCCCAGAGTGCTCAGGAATCCAGCACGCTTTCAGAAAGTGTGGCTGCTGCAGCCGAGGAAATGACCACTTCAGCCAAGGCCATGGCCCATAAAATGGAAGTTTCTTCGGGAAATCTTAACTCCGTTGCTTCGGCCATGGAGGAAATGACTTCTACCATAGGAGAGATTGCCACCAATACGGCAAAGGCCAACACCAGTACGGAAGAGTCCGTTAAAAGTATTGAAGGTTTTGCCCGGATGATGCAGGAGCTGGGAGGCGCTGCCCATGAAATCGGTAAGGTGACGGAAACCATTAACGGGATTTCGGATCAGACCAACCTTCTGGCCTTAAATGCCACCATTGAAGCGGCCCGTGCGGGTGAGGCTGGCAAGGGTTTTGCCGTGGTTGCCGGAGAAATCAAGGAGCTTGCCGGTCAGACGGCCAGAGCCACGGGGGATATCCGGGAAAAAATTACGGGTATCCAGACCGCTTCGGAAAGGGCTTCGGCAGATATTGAAGGGATTGTGCGGGGCATCCAGAATGTCAATCACATTGTGGGAACCATTGCCGCTGCCATAGAAGAACAGTCCTCTGCCATCCGTGAAGTGGCGTCAAACATTGCATCGGCATCTTCCATGGTGGAGGAGGCCAATGACCAGAGTGGTGAAATGAATCAGGTTTCAGGAGAAATCGCAAGAGACATGGCTTCGGTTAGTGCAGCGGCCAGTCAGGTGGAAAGCGCCAGTAATCAGGTTCAGGAAACTGTTAGGGAGCTTTCTGAGCTTTCCGAGGAAATCCGTGAAATGATGAGGCGTTTTAAGGTTTAAATAACAAATTGATCCGGCAGAGCTTTGAGGTTTCTTAGGCTTTTGACTGCTGGAGCTGAATATCTTGAAAAAGGCTGTTCCTTTGGGGGCAGCCTTTTTCTATGTTTGTTCATGTATTGTTTTTTTCTATCCATATTCTGTTTTCCATAGAAATACAAAATTTGCCCTGCCTCATTCCCCATGTTATCCCGACCTGTCATTCATAATTTATTCAAAAATAAGGAGTTTCAATGCGTTACATTCAAAAAATCTTTATGGTGTCTTTTTTGCTGATTTTTCCCTTTGTGGTTCAGGTTTATGCGGGAGAGTCCGTATCCTTTAAAGGAAAAAGTGGAACACTGCAGATAGCAGGGGGAACGGCCCATATACCTGTTATGCGGGATCTTGCCCGTCTGGTCATGACAGAGGCACCCTCGGTCCGCATTGCCATTGCAGGCGGTGGCTCCGGCGTGGGTATCCAGAAAGTGGGAGAGGGCCTTGTGGATATAGGAAATTCAGGGCGAAGACCTACGGAGCGTGAAATTGAAAGCTATGGCCTTGTCCTTTACCGCTGGGCACTGGATGGCGTGGCTCTGGCTGTCCATCCTTCCAATCCCGTTGATGGTCTGGATGCGGCAAGCCTTGCTGCCATTTATAAAGGGGAAATCAGAAACTGGAAAGAACTCGGGGGGCCTGACAGAACCATCACCCTTTATACCAGGGATGCTGCTTCTGGAACCCGTGAGGTTTTCTGGTCAAAAGCCCTTAAAAAGGGAGATATTGTGGATACTGCCCATGTGGTGGCTTCCAATGGAGCCATGAAAACGGCCATTACCCAGGATCCTGCTGCCATTGGCTATGTATCCGTAGGTCATCTGGAGCCGGGTATCAAGGGGCTTCGTTTTGAAGGTGTAATGCCCGGAGTGGATACTGTGCTTTCCGGTGCCTATACCGTTTCCCGTGGTCTTTACAGCAGCACAGAGGGTGAAGCCACCGGGCTGGCAGCGGATTTTCTGAATTATCTTTATACGCCTGAAGGACAGGCTATTATCCGGGATAAGGGTTTTATACCCGCAGACAGGGACTGATTCCGGCTTGGCTGATAGAAGATGAATTATTCTGGCATCCTCTGTACCGGATGCCAGCCGAACTGGCTGCTTATTCTTTGCCGGATTCGGTATAAATGAAAAAAATGCCCGGAAGGCGGAATCGCCTTTTCCGGGTACAATTTTGAAAAGAGACAGCTTTTCTTAAATATTTTAACACGGAGATTTTTGTCCGGGGGGCAGATTCAGGTAATGGAAAACCATTTTTTTTTAGCAAGGGGAAAAGGGGAAAGAATTTTTCTGCATTTTTGCGGATTTTCAGCATATTTCACTTTCTGTCTTGTGCTGCTGCTTTTTGGTTTTTTTCTTTTTTTTGCCTTTCCGCTTCTGAAGAGCGGTGGGTATTTCCTTTTGCTGGTGACACCCTGGCAGCCTCTGGCCGGTAATTACGGCATTGCCCCCATGATTGCTGGAACGGGTGTAATCAGTCTGCTGGCGGTATGCATTGCCTTTCCCGTATCACTGGGAGCGGCAGCTTTCTGTGAGGCGGATCTTGCCCATAAAAATCTTGTCCGCTGGATACGGCCTGTTTTTCAGCTTATGACGGGTATTCCCACGGTTGTTTATGGTTTTCTGGCGGTCTTTCTTCTGGTGCCTTTTCTCCGCAAGGCCATGGGAGGGTCCGGTTTTTCCATTCTTGCCGCATCCCTCATGCTGGCCCTTCTCATCGCCCCTACCATGATACTCTTTTTTTCCGATGCCTTCCGCGCTGTTCCCAAAGAAGATCTGCGAGCCATGACAGCCATGGGAGCCCGTCCTGAAGAAAAATTTGTTTTTCTGCTTCTGCCCCGGGCCAGAAGCGGTATCGTGGCGGGGGTGCTACTCGCCGCAGGCAGGGCCGTGGGGGATACCCTCATCGCCCTGATGCTGGCAGGCAACAGTCTGGCCTTTCCTTCTTCCCTTACGGAACCGGCCCGCACCCTGACAGGCCACATTGCCCTTGTGATGGCTTCGGATACCCAAAGCCCTGAGTTCAGGTCCATTTTTGCCTGCGGTCTGACCCTTTATCTGATTACCACCCTGCTGATTTTTTTCTGCAGAAGGCTGATGGTTTCTGAAAGGGGAAATGCATGAAGGCTCCCCTGCGCATGGCCATAAGAAGTGTTGCCTTTGCTGCGGCACTGGGGCTTTTTTTTATTGTTATTTTTCTGCTGGCAGCCCTTTTTGTGAAAGCACTGCCTGTGCTGGATATGCGCCTTCTGTTTGGGGATACTCCTCCGATGGAAGCCATAAGGGGAGCAAGGCCGGTATTTGACGGGCTCTTTCCTGCCATCTGCGGTACCCTTCTTCTTGTGATCTGTGCTGTGGTTCTGGCCCTTCCCATGGGTATGGGAGCTGGTATTCATCTGGCTCTGTCTGCCAGTCCCGGAACCCGTCGTCGCATCGGTTTCTGTGTGGATATCCTTGCTGGTATGCCTTCCATTCTCATCGGGCTTCTGGGATTTTCCGTCATCCTCTTTCTGTACCGTTACTTTCCCTTTATCACGCCGGGACTGCTGCCTGCAGCGGCTTCTCTGGCCTGCCTCATTCTTCCCTATCTCATCAGGGGAACCTGGCAGGCCATTAATACCCTGCCACCGGAACTTATGCGTACAGCCCTTTCTCTGGGTGCCAGCCCTGTGCAGGCGCTTCGGCATGTACTGCTTCCCGCTGCAAAACCCGGCCTTACGGGCTGCATCCTTCTTTCTGTTGGGCGTGCTGCCGAGGATACGGCCGTCATCCTTCTTACGGGCACCGTTGCCGCCTATGGTCTGCCATCGGGCTTCTGGGATCCCTTTGAGGCCCTGCCCTTTTTCATCTATACCACCGCTGCTGAATACTCCTCCCAGAGGGAGCTTGCCATGGGCTTTGCCGCATCCCTGATACTGGTGGGGCTTTGTGGCGGACTCTTCGGGCTTGCAGCACTGATCCGCAGAACCGTGCAGCTGAAAATTTTTACCGGAAAGTTGTCATGATGAACCAGAATATCAAAATCCGTATCCGGGATCTCAGTGTGGCCTATGGGAAAAGTCATGTTTTTTCAGGTGTCAGCCTTGATATACCGGAAGGCGCCATCACAGCGGTTACGGGACCATCCGGAGTGGGTAAGTCCACATTTCTTTTCAGTCTTAACCGCCTTTTGGAGACGGAAAGCCAGGTAAGGGTTTCCGGAAGTATTCTTTTGGGCGGGGAAAGGGGCTGGCAGGATATCCATGCAGCATCCACGGATGTGTATGAACTGAGGCGGAAGGTGGCTGTGGTGTTTCAGAATCCCAATCCCCTTCCCATGGGCATTTTTGCCAATGTGGCCCTCCCCCTCAGACTGAAGGGCATCCGGAAAAAGGCGGATCTGGAGGAAAGGGTTGTCAGGGCGCTGAAACAGGCCCATCTCTGGGAGGAGGTGGGACACAGGCTTGGTTCCGATGCCCGCACCCTTTCGGGGGGGCAGCAGCAGCGGCTGTGCATTGCCCGAAGCCTTGTGATGCAGCCGGAAGTGTTGCTGCTGGATGAGCCGACATCTTCTCTGGATGCGGCGGCGGAGGCTGCCATTGAAAGCCTGCTTCTGGATCTGAAAAGAACCTGTACGCTGGTGCTGGTTTCCCATTCAAGAAGACAGGTGGAAAGTCTTGCGGATCTGGAGCTTCCCATGGGATAATGCAGAAACAAAACAGGCTGTTTTTTTAGGCTTGTTAAAAGGATTTTAAAAAAATTCGGGAGGGCTCATGGGAAAGGATAAGGATACAGGTCATCTGATCCGCAGCCGTTATGGTGCTGTGGCGCAGGGCAGGGAAGAAGGGTGTTGCGGGGAAGGCAGTGCCTGTGGAGGTGGTCTGGCGGCCATTGAGGCTTCCCGGCTTGGTTACAGCAGAGAAGATGCCGCATCGGTTCCCCATGGAGCCGATCTGGGCCTTGGATGCGGTAATCCTCTTGCTCTGGCCGCACTCAGGCCGGGGGAAGTGGTGCTGGATCTGGGGAGTGGAGCAGGGTTTGACGCCTTTCTTGCGGCAGAACGTGTGGGCGAAACGGGTTTTGTCATTGGTGTGGACATGACTCCGGAGATGGTGGAAAAGGCCAGATCCAATGCAGAAAAAGCCGGGAAAGACCATGTTTCTTTTCGTCTGGGTGAAATTGAACATCTGCCCGTGGCTGATGCTTCGGTGAATGTGATCATATCCAATTGTGTGCTTAATCTTTCTTCACGCAAGGGGCAGGTTCTGAAGGAGGCCTTTCGGGTTCTGCGTTCTGGAGGGCGGCTTGCCATTTCCGATGTGGTGCAGGTGAAAGCTTTCACGTCGGCCATGGAAGAGCATCCCGATGCCCTCTGCGCCTGAGTAACTGGCGCCATAGCGCCGGAGCTTCTGGAGAAGCTCCTTGAAGATGCTGGATTTACGGATATCGAGATTGAGGTACAGGAAGAAAGCCGTGAATTTATCCGGGACTGGGTTTCCGGCATGGATGCAGGAGCCTTTGTGCGCAGTGCAAGGATTCAGGCGAAAAAGCCCTGACCCGAAAGGATTGAAATCTCACCAATAGACAGCCATGGTGCCTTGCACCTCTATTTTCATGTAAAATTTTTGGCATCCAGAAGGCGGTCGAATTTCACATGGATGGAATATTCGTAATCCATGTGGCAGAGCACTCCGGTAACCTCTCCTTTGCAGACGACGGGCTGGGGATTGCCGGTGTGGGGCAGCAGAAATTTCATACCCAGACGGTTTCCGAGGAGCTGGCGGACGGCCTGACCGTTGGCGGTTTTTATATAAAAGGACAGACCTCCCTGGGAAATGTCCGCCATGCGGCCCTGGGCAGGGGCCGTATCTTTCTGGCCAAGGGGCTGAAAAACGATGCTTCCCTGAACGGGAATGCGTTTATGGCTTCTCCGGTTGATGCCCTTGGCCTGTACCGTCTGGCCTTCCGATGGGGCAGAAATGGTGAAATCCCGCAGCTTGGGGCCAAGGCCCGGAAGGGTTTCGCTTAAAGAAAGCAGTGCTTTTCTTGTGAATACTCTGCCTTCACCCGGCATCAGGGCCACAAGGGAGCTGGTGCAGACGCTGCTTTTGTAAAAGGTTTCTTCACCGGCAAAACTTCCCGGCCCGACCCGGCGCAGCACGACCTCCTGACCCGCATCGGAGACGGAAACCAGATTCAGTGCCCCCTCATCCACAAAAAACAGGGTGTCATTCATCTCTCCTTTCCGGAACAGGATATCTCCGGATGAAAAGGAGAAGGGGCTTGTGGCGAAGAAAAATGCGCTGCGTTCTTCCTGTTTGAGCTGGTTATACCAGTTTTTCCAGAGGTGAAGGTGCTTTCTGTCTATGGCCCTGTTCTTTTCTTCTTCTATAAGCTCTGCGGCACTGACAACCAGATCAATGGCCAGGGCATCTACGTCCATCATCTGCTGGTACAGTCTATCCGCATGATCAAACTTATGGGCCGCAGCACAGGCTTTTACCAGGGCGAAGAGAAGTTTCATGGCATCTTCCCTGCGGCCTGCGGCAAGAAGTGCCTTGACCTGATCTTCCTTTGTTTTCAGGCTTGCTTTCATGATAAATCCTCAGGTGGCTTCCTGTCAGTTGCAAGCTTCAGTTTATAGCATCTTTTTTATTTTTTGAATCTTCTCTTTTCATATATATTCAGTTGCTTTACAAATCAACTCTGCTTATCTTTACAAAAAATAAATTGCCCGGTGCATTTTTTTCCGGACCGCATTGCAGGAGATCGCTGAATGCCAGTGTTATCAATATTTTTTGGTATTATTATCAGGATGAGGCACGATGACCATCCACCTCCCCATATCCATGCCGCTTACCAAGGGTTTGAAGCTCTGGTGGAAATCAGAACCGGCAATATAAGTGAGGGTCATCTTCCGAAAAAAGCTGCAAAAATAGTTAAAGAATGGTGTTTTGTGCATCAGATAGAACTGCTTGATAACTGGGAGAGGGCGCAGCGATTTGAACCTTTAGAGAGAATAAGGGGAGCGGATTATGATGATTAAAATTACTGAAGCAAAATATATGGGGGATTTCCGGATTGAATTGTCTTTTTCCGATGGAATGACCGGGATTTTCGACGGTAAAACCCTTCTTCAAAGAGATGGGGTTTTATTGCAGAAATTAAAAGATGAATTCTTTTTCAAAAGATTTTTCTTAGACTCCGGAGCGCTCAGCTGGCCCCATGGCCTTGAGCTGTCACCGGCAAAACTTTATCAAAACTGCAAAGAGCATGCGGCTGCATAATCTTATTTGTTTATTGCCCTGATCAGGTCACAGTTTGCTGTGAGACCATATTTGATGGGATTTTTATGGCTCTGATCTGCCATCCCTGCTTAAAAAGGTGACAGCAAAACAGAAAAGGCTGACACCGAGGCTGACCCATATAATGGTCTGAAAGCCCTGCTGGGAAGCGGCCTGCTCCATGATGCCCCCGGCACTTTCTCCGGTACTGTAGAGGGTGGCGTAAATTCCCACGCTGAGCATACCAAAAATGGACGGTAGCACGGATTTCACCGAGGAAAGAACACCGGAGGTTTCCGGTCTGGCGTGGGACATGGTGAGGGTGAGGATGGGCGCACAGTAAAAGCCCATGGCAAGCCCGTAGAGTACAAGGCAGCTCATCAGCCAGACTGTGGAAGAGGCTGGTGTGAGGTTAAGGAAAAAAATACAGGAGACAATGAAAAGAAGGGCTCCGCCCATGGCCGGAATCCGGGAGCCGATTCTGTCACAGAGCCAGCCCGCCAGAGGGGTGATGAGCATGGAAATCATGGGGCTTATGAAGAGAAGGTTTCCCGTGGCAAAGGCCGTCATGCCCCGGGCATCGATGAAGTAAAAGGGGAAGACTATGGCAAGCCCCTGCAGCAGAATATAGTAGCAGGCCGTGCCTGCCAGGGCAAAATTCAAAGGCGCATTGCGAAAAAGGGAAAGGGGCATGAGGGGATGGTCGGATTTTTTCTGGTATTTGAGGAAAAGAAATCCCGCCACAAGGGCAATGGCAAGTCCTCCGATAATTTCAGGCGAAAAGAGCAGGGATTCTTCCCATGAGTGCAGGGAAAAGACCAGAAAGCAGAGGCAGAGAAAGCTTGTGATGGCACCGGCCTTGTCAAAGCTTCCCCTGATGGCTGGAAGCTCCCGTTTTTTCAGCCAGTACATGCCCAGAAACAGACCCGCCAGCCCCACGGGAATATTCACCAGAAAGACCATGCGCCAGTCAAAGTGGTGGGAAAGAAAGCCACCCACGGGGGAACCCAGAGCAAAGCCGATACCCGCCATCATGCCATTGAAGGCAAAAGCTCGGCCACGGATTTTTTCCGGAAGATAGCGGATGACAATCACCGCATTGGTGGCAAAAATCATGGCTCCGCCCAGCCCCTGAACAAAGCGGAAAAGGGCAAGGGACCAGACATTCCAGGAAAAGGCGCAGAGAAGAGAACCCAGCACAAAGACAGCGTACCCCAGAAAAAAGATTTTTTCAGGCCCCTTCATGTCGCTGAGGCGGCCAAAGATCAGGGCCGTGCCCGTGAGGGCCAGCAGGTAGGAAAGAACAAAAATGGAGGCTTCCGATGTGCGGATACCAAAAAGGCTGCTGATTTCCGGCAGTACGATATTCACCACCGTGGCATCCAGATTTACCATGAAAATGGCCAGGGATGCGGTTCCTGCAACACAGAGGGTTTGGGTGAGGGAAGGAGACGCTTTTTCTTCCGGCGGGTTGTTCCGGATTTTCGGATCTGTTTTCATGAAAGGCCTGCCTGTGGGTAGGGGATTTTTCTGCTCAGATTCTATGTGTTTTTTCAGGTGCCGTCAATTCCAGGTTCTTTTCCTGTGCAATGCCCGACAGTCAAAAGGGGCCAGCCTCACCGCAACCACCAGCTTCCCCGTACATCGAGATTGACAAGGCCTGCCTTTTCTGCGGCCCTGACCACGTCCCTGTATTCTTCCGTGGAAATGCGCTGTGCAATTTCAGGATGATCAAAGGCTTTAGAAGATTGGCGGCTCCTGTCATCCCCCCTGGCTTTAGCCATGGAGAGGTTCAGCTGTGAATTGCATACATAATTGAATGTGCAGCAATTAGTGAGCAATTAATTTAATAATTGCTCGCAGCCTATTGTTGCAGCAATTCATGTATCGATCCATTTATAATAAGCCCCAGCTCCATGCCCCTCGGACTCCACCTGTTTATGCTCCTTACGCAATTGCTTCATAAGGCGGGTTACCTGATTCCGGTCAAAATGGAGAATCATTCTGATTTCCTTGTTGCGCAGTCCAGCTTCTCCTCTGCGGGCGCGTTCCATGAGAATACTGAGTATGCGGGCTTTGGCTGCTTCCCAGTCGATGCGTCGATTGCGGTCAGAGTGGCCGGTCTCAGCCAGTCTTTTATAGAGTTCCGGCCGCAAGGTCCAGTAGGTTCCACGTCCGCTTCCGCCGTGTTCGAGATAACCGGTTTTTTCCAATTCAGCTAATATTTCTCGCATTTGTGTATCTTTACGCTGACAGAGTGCCGCAGCAGCCAAGGTATCGATCTCAGGGTGTTTGAGAAGATATTGCAGCACCAGCAGGCTATCTAAGCCAAGATTTCGTCCCTTCCGGCTTTCTTCGGCAACAAAGAGCCTGAAAGTACCGGATATCTTGCGTTTCATGAATGTAAGCAATACGGAATCCCCGATTTCCTGAATGATAGGTGGCTCCTTACCCTCCATCAACAGGGATGCATACATCCGACCAACGCCGAGGTTACTGCGATTGACCAGGCGCAGGCGGGTGAGTGCATCTACCAGAAGAGGGTTCCGGGTCACCGGCTGGTGGTGCAGTATATTTCCTGGAGTGATCCCACCGATGAAACCGCCATTGTTGCTGATTTCGAGGCGATCAGCATGCAGCTTGACCATGACCGGGCCCGCTATGCGGAAGTCGGCATGGCAAAAGGCATTAATGATGGCTTCACGAAGCGCAATTTCGGGCCAGGTGCGATACTCGAAATGAAACAGGCCATGTTACAGCGTGGTGATCGGGTTATAGGGAACGATAAGTTCCTCAATACGGCTGACCGATATGGGGAGGGCCGACACCCGGTCTTCCCGGTTCTCGTAGTGCGTATCGGACTTCATCGACAGGAATGTCCAGTTGTGTCCGGGGATGTATTTGCGCAGAGCTGCCTCGGTTCCGGCAAGGAGTATGGCTGCCCGTGTAAACCGTTTATTGCGTATAAGGCCTATGGATGCGAGAAGCTCCAGATCATTCTGATGGAGAAGTTCCGACGGTGCCCGTTCAGCTTTGGCCATATTGCGAAGGGTCTCCATGCTGACGGCGGAAAGCAATGCTGGATTTATGACGGACACCGTTTCACCCGTAAAGTCGGTCTCCCCGGTTTCAACCGATATTTTACGACGAAGTGTTCCTGTCAAAGGTTGGCAGTCTTTGCCGATGCGTATAGTTCCTCTACCGGAGGTATCTGTATAGGGCGGCAGGCCGGGATGAATCTGCATTATCAGCAGACGCCCGGTTCCTTCGGATACTCGAAGTTCTTCGAAAACGGGCATGATTTTAGGATCGGTCTGATCATAGACGGACTTTTTCAGAATGTTGATATCCACTTCAGGTGGTACCCCAAGGATTGCGCGACCCTGGCCCTTTACTTTTTCAGCTACGCCGAAAACGACGGTGCCACCACCGCCATTGGCCATGCAGATTGCCATTTGCACGACTTTTTTCACGGCCTTGTCCATGCTTTTGGTATCCCACTGTTTGAAGTCCAGATCCTGGTCTTCAAGATCGTCGGCAATCTGATGGTCCAGTTCTCTGATGATCTGGTTTATTTCCTGCATCGTTCTCATATGGCTCCAGCTTTCTTTTGGGGGAGGGCCGGTCTCATCTCAACCACCAGCTTCCCCGTACATCGAGATTGACAAGGCCTGCCTTTTCTGCGGCCCTGACCACTTCCCTGTATTCTTCAGTGGAAATGCGCCGTGCAATTTCAGGATGATCAAAGGCTTTATAGGCAGGATTATACTGGGCCATGATATTGACATAGGTGTTTTCCGGAAGATTCCTTGCAATCCACTCAATAATTCTGACGGAATCCTTGGTATGGCCCGGCATTACAAGGTGCCGTATCATCAGGCCTTTTTTCATAATACCATCGGATTCAGGAAGGGCGGTGCCCACCTGCCTTTGCATTTCCAGTATGGCTCTGGCTGTAATTTCTCCGTAGCTGTCAGCACCGGCAGCATAATCCGATGATATGGAGCTGTCTTTGAATTTGAAATCCGGAAGATAAATATCCACGACTCCATCCAGCAGAGAAAGCACTTCAGCCCTTTCCCATCCGGAAGTATTGTAAACCACAGGAAGGCAAAGCCCTTTTTTTGCTGCCAGATCCAAAGCCCTCAGAATGGCGGCCGAATAATGGGTAGGCGTGACAAGATTGATGTTATGACAGCCCGCCTTTTGCATGGCAAGCATCCTGTCCGCCAGATTTTCAAGGCTGTGTCCTGCTCCCCGCCCGGCATGGCTGATTTCCCAGTTCTGACAGAATACACAGCGCAGATTGCAGTGGGAGAAGAAAATGGTACCTGATCCTCCCCTGCCCACAAGGGGTCTTTCTTCTCCGAAATGGGGATTTGCAGATGCAATGACCGGCAACATGCCCGGAGCCTTACAGAAGCCCTTTCCGCCACTGATACGGTCTGCCCCGCACTGCCTCGGGCAGAGCCTGCATTCTTTCATCATGGATTCAAGGGCAGCGGCCCTTTCTGCAAGCTCTCCGCTTTTGTGGAGCTTCAGGTATACCGGTTCAGAAGCTGAGGGCTTTTTCTCTTTGCCTTTAGAGGCAGACAATACCCGTGAATCCGAAGCATCTGCAGGAAAACCTTTAAAAAAAATGAAAGATAGTCCTGCTTTCAGACAGACCTTTGCTGTTTTTTCCATAAAGGCCCTTCGGGTAAGGCAGGTGTGGAAAAAATTATCCATTATTCACCTCCAGGGAAGATAGAAAAACTTCAGAAATAAAGCTGTCAGAAAAAGTCCCAGTTTTAATGTAAGCATGACCATGCAGGTGGCATACAGCCCGAGAACAGGGAGAAGCAGTACGCCTCCGGCCATACCCCCCAGCCAGCCACCCAGAAGGTCAGATCCATAAAAGAGTGCTGCGGTTCTGCTCTCATCATTTTTTTCTTCAAGATAAAGCCGGTTGGCCAAAGGAAACTGAATTCCCGTGATAAAGCCGCAGCTCAGGGCCAGCAGGAGAAAAAGAAGATTGGCGGCTCCTGTCATCTCCGCCTGATTTACCAGAAACTGCACACCTTTAATAAAAAGGGGGAGAAGACAGAGAAGGCCTGCCAATGCAATTTCTGTTTTATAAAAAAGGGAAAAGGTTTGTGGTATGGACTTCATCCATTTTTCTGCAACGGGAACTGCAAGGGCGGATCCGGCCATGAAAAAAGCAATTAACAGGCCGATCCATGAAAAAATATAGCCATAAACAGACTGAAAGGCAAAGATAAGAATAAGGGTGAAGAGCATGGCGCATGTACCGGTGGAAAAAACCGCAAGGGGTATGAAAGAGCGGATTTTTCTGGGGGAGAAGGCCATGTGAAGACCGGAAGCCAGCAGAAGGGGTAAGAGGAATAGAATGATGCCATCCATGCGGATATGCTCAAGTTTTCCATAAAAACGCCCAAAGTCAGGGGCATAAAGGGAGTTCCAGTAGGCTATGCTGTAAAACATGCCCACAGGCCTGAAGTCTTCATTTATTTTTGTACTGGCATCTTTTACGAAGTGCTGAAACCAGTTCGCCCAGCCTTCATGCAGCGGCTGTTCAATGTGCCATGGCAGGGCCTGCATAGCTCCCATGCCCCTTTCCTCCAGTACTTTCAGGGCCTTTTCTGCGTTCAGCTCCAGAATATCTGCGGATGGCGAAGCCAGAAAAATCTTTTTCCCATCTCCGGGGAGAACCCGGATAAAGGGAAAGACCTCACCAAGGGTATGAAAAATGCTGCTGCCAAGATCCTTAAGCTCCCTGTTCTGATATCCCATGGAACCGGGCAGAGTCAGAACCAGTATGCCCTCGGGTTTCAGCCTCCTTTGCGCAAGGGTAAAAAACTCTTTTGTGAAATACCTGTTGGTCTGAAGGGTGCCGGGTTCTGATACTCCTGTAAAAACAAGATCATAGAAAGTATCGCTGGATGCCAGAAAAAGACGGCCGTCCGCTGCGTGAATCCTGACCTCGGGCCGTTTAAGTTCGGCCTGCGTGAGGGGGGTACTAAAAATGTCCAGAAGTTCAAACAGCATGGGATCAAGCTCTGTATAATCAATGCTTTTCACACCGGGATGTTTGAGGATTTCAGTAATAAGTCCTCCTGCACCACCTCCCAGTATCATGATATGGGACGGTGAAGGATGGGCCAGAAGGGGCAGGTGGGCAAGTTTTTCAACAAAGGGGATATCCGGAATGGGTGTGATCAAAACCGGTACGCCGTCCTGAAAAAAGAGGTATTGCCCCTTGTTTTCCAGCACGCAGAGACTGCCGTAGGGCGAATTCCGGCAGACCTCAAGCCTGTGGGGCTGCCACTGGGCCTGGATGCTGATCTCATGGATGCGCTGGATCTGGCCGCTGAATATCAGCCAGATCAGGCAGCAGAAAACGGGAGTGATCCAGAAAGCTGTTTTTCTGCAGGAGGAATCCTTTTTATACATCAGCAGCACAAGGGCAAGGCAGACAGCCATATTAAAAAGAAAAATAAATGAAACAGTCTTAAGGGTATGACCCCAGGGGATCAGAAGCCAGGTGCAGACCACTCCACCGGCTATGGTTCCAAGGATTTCAAGACCATATACCCGTCCGCCAAGATTTTTCTTTTCATTATGGAAATGGGAAAGCAGGCGGCAGCTCAGGGTGAAAAGTGCCCCGTGCAGCATTCCGGCGGGCATGAGGATGAGAAAAGAGGTAACGAACATGGCATAAAGGCCCATGCTTTCGCCAATGGCAATGCCCATGATGTTTTTCACTATGCGAATCAGGGGAATTGTCGCCAGAAGTGAGCTGCAGAACAGGAAGGTCAGGAGAACAAAATTCCTGATGCTTTTTCCAGTCCCTTCCTTTTTTATTCCTGCCAGCAGACATCCGGCAGCCTCAAAAAGCAGCCAGTTTGCCAGTACCATGGCAATGGAAAGCTCATTGCCGGAAAAAACACTGAGAAGTTCGCGGATAAGGAGTATTTCTGCCGTTATTCCGCTGAACCCCATGAGCAGGACTGCGCAGTAAATAAGGTGTTTCATGGTGTCACGGGTGTCCGTCCAGGGTGATTGCTTTTAAAGCCCTGTAATTCAGAACCTTTAAAGATTCTATTCTGGGAATGCCTTTTTTTTGATCCCTCATACCACTCCCGCTTTTTTTTGGGTTTTCTAAGCTGCAATTTCTGTATTCCTGTAGTCTGAGCCATATTATCGTATTCCATACCCGGTAGGCCATAGAAAAAACCTCAAGACGCTTACAGGTGAGGGCTATCCCGAACTGAATCTCCCCATGGCTAAAGCGTGGGGCTTTGCGGCGACTTTTGGCAAGGGCCCATCACACTGAAATCCCGATCTGTAAAGTTTTTCGGTTATAATCGAAAAATTTGTTTTTTTGCATCTTGTTTTCAGGTATTATCTAAAAAAAGGAGGATGCATGAAAAAAAGAGATCTTTACCTGACAAAGCTCATACAGTTCAAAGATAAACCCCTGATCAAGGTGATTACAGGTATCCGTCGCTGTGGAAAATCCACCCTACTTTCCCTTTTTGAAGCGCACCTGAAAAAAAGCGGGGTGGAAGCGCACCGGATCATCCGCATGAATTTTGAATCCTTTGAATTCGATGGCATTACGGATTATAAAGCACTGCACAGCCATATCCGGAGCAGAATGCCAACTACCGAAAAATATTATATTCTCCTGGATGAGGTGCAGCAGGTCAATTCCTGGGAAAAAGCAATCAATGCTTTCTCGGTGGATGCGGACACAGACATTTACATCACAGGTTCCAATGCCTTTCTTCTTTCCTCTGAACTTTCTACTCTTCTTTCGGGGCGTTATGTGGAAATCCCCATGCTTCCCCTTTCCTTCAGGGAATATCTGGATTTTACCGGCCAGCATCAGAATGGAGATCTTCTTTCATCCTTTAATGCGTATCTGGAGCTGGGCGGGCTTCCAACGGTTGTGGATCTGATGGATGTTCCTGAAACCCTGCCGGCATTTTTCAGCGGCATATGCAATACGGTTTTGATGAAGGATGTGATGGAACGCAACAGGGTCAGGGACGCCGCCCTGCTTGAAAGTGTGCTGAAGTTTATCGCCGCCAACATCGGAAGCATTGTATCCACAAAAAAAATAAGTGATTATCTCACAAGAAGCGGCAGAAAAACATCCAGCGAGACCATAGACAGCTACCTTAAAATGCTTGAAAGCGCCTTCATCATCTACAGGGCCAGGCGGTATGATCTGAAGGGAAAGGCTTTTTTAAAGACACTGGAAAAGTTCTACATTGTTGACATGGGGATTCGCAATCATCTGACAGGGCTGAGAAATACCGATTATGGTCATGTTCTTGAAAATATAGTGTATCTTGAACTGCTGCGGCGGGGCTATGATGTGGCTGTGGGCAAGGTTGGGACGCTGGAGGTGGATTTCATTGCAACCAGGCTGAAGGAAAAATTATATGTTCAGGTTTCCGCAAGCATCATGGATGAACACACCCGGAAACGGGAGTTGCAGCCCCTTCAGGCCATCCCCGACAATTACCCGAAAATGATTCTCACCATGGATAAAACAATACCCAATGACTATGAAGGCATTAAGGTTCTTTATCTTCTTGATTTTCTTCTTGAATAACTTTGGAATCCGGCAAAGGAAACAGAGTGTCCCAAGTTTTCAGTTCCTTTGTCATCCTACTGCTAACTTTGCGGCATCACTCCATAGGTATGGAGGAAGGGGTTCTTGCAAACGCCAAGTGATGCTGATTGGTTGACTTCCATAATGAGATTCCAGATTAACCGGGCCAAGATTTACAAATCCCATTGCCCGTTTATACTCATCTGTAGTGTCTTCTCGAATAAATAATATGATTTTTTTATTGTTTTTTTGATGTTGAAGATAGGATAAGCCTTTCCCCTTATCTGGTCGTGCTGAGTTCTGAGATTGCCAATGGAATAAAATTTCATTGATTGCGTAATCATGGTAAAAAGTGGTTGGTGAAAATTTTTTGTCTGTTTTTTTAAGGGTTACAAAAAGAAGTTCACAGTTTAGATGTTTGATTTCTATAACGCCTTCTCGACTACTTGATTTTTTATCAAATCGGTTTATGCCAAAAGCTGCTAGGATTTGATCACGTGTGTATCTGGAGTGAATGTTTAAGGCGGAGGGAAATCCTATATCCATTGGAAGTTCAAAAGTTTCAATGTTTTTTAAAAGGTGGTTTACGACATCTAGGCATTCTAAGCGTAGTTTATTGTCACGGATTAGTGCAGAAAGTGATTTTTCAAGAGAATCAAATCCAAAATCTTTGCCAGGTTTTTGCCAGAAATCATAATGGGCCATAAGCGCCATCTGATTTTCTATTTCATTAGAAGTATCCCATGCGCCACTTTTCATAAGTCTTTGAATAAAAAGCAAGTAAGAATGAGAACTGCACTGTAAAAGTCTAATCGATATACTACGAAACATTGCCTGTTCAATTTTTTTATCTAGGGTGTCATCTGTAAATCCTGCTTGTACACAAAGGCGTGACCAACCACCTCCACCATTTATTTTGATTTTATAGATATCTTCTAGGGAAACCTGTGGGTAGAGGGTCATGAAATTGGATAGAGTTAATTTGAGGTTTGTTTGACTAGGGTATCCACGTATCCACTTGATAAGTTTTTGTTTGTTTACAATAGCATTGCGAATGTTTTTAAGGATAACCTCTTTTGCTTGTTTCTGAAGAACAATGGAACAACCCAGAGGAAGATGGGGGAAATCATCTTGAACTTCATCAATGATCGAAATATGTTTTTTTCCAATAAGAGCTCTGAATTTATGGCTAAAATCATATTCTGAATGTGCGTTTCCTACAAAATCTAAAACAGTCAGGCAATCTTTTCCATCAGAAAGTCGAAGCCCACGACCTAATTGTTGAAGAAAAACGGTAAGGCTTTCTGTCGGCCGAAGAAAGATAACTGTATCAATTTCAGGTATATCTACACCTTCATTAAAAATATCCACTACGCAGAGAATGTTTATTTCCCCTTTCACCAATTTTTCCCTTAGAGACACGCGTTCCTGAGAATTTGAACTGGTAAGGACTCCTGCCTTGAGTCCTTTCAGGCAAAATTTTTCTGCCATAAATTGCGCATGGTCTTGCGATACACAGAAGGCAAGGGCTTTTATTGTTTGAATATTTCCGAGAACGTCTTCCATGGTACGGAGAATATGACCCACTCGCTGGTCATTTGTCATGTAGATTCGTGTCAGTTCCGAAGGAAGATATCTCCCTTTTACCCACTTGACGCTGGAGAGGTCAACGGTATCGTCAACGCCAAAATATTGGAATGGGCAGAGGTGGCGTAGGTTTATTGCTTCGGGTAGACGGAGTTCTGCAGCAATCGTGTTGCAAAAATCTTCACTAATGTCGGTTCCATCATGGCGCTCAGGTGTAGCCGTAAGGCCAAGAAGAATTTTTGGGGTAAAACGATTCAGTATAGGACGGTAACTATTTGCTGCAATATGGTGAACTTCATCTACAATAATATAGTCAAAATAGTCAGGAGCTAGATCCAGAGAATCAATACGGTTATTTAGCGTTTGCACCGATGCGAAGAGTTCTTTGTAATGGTCTGGCTCTACACCACCAACCCAGAGCTCACCAAAAGACCTTGTGCGTAAAACAGCTCGAAAGGTGGCCAGCGCCTGTCTAAGAATTTCTTCACGATGGGCAACAAATAGGAGTTTTGCAGAAGGGTTTTTTTTATAAAAAGAGCGAAAGTCAAAGGCTGAAATAACAGTTTTACCCGTGCCTGTTGCAGCTACGATTAAATTTTTATGACGGTGATGTATGGTCCGTTCAACAAAGAGGCGTTCAAGAATCTCTTTCTGGTAGGGATGGGGTTCAATATCAAAGAAAAATTGCGCTTTTTCAGAGTATGATCCGCCACCACGCTCGCTTTGAAGGGCTTTTTTGAGGCGGGTACGGTGGGTTTCGTTTCCTGCATGGTAAGTTTCAAAATCGTGAGATTGCCAATAAGTTTCAAAGGTGGATTTAAATTTTTTTATAATATGGGGAATTTCTTGTGTTGTTACCTGAAATCCCGCTCTTTTTTATACCTACGCAGGTTCTTTAACTCCAAAGGCTTTAAAGATAGTCATTTGAAGTCTGGATAATGGAAAAAGGATTTTGGTTCCCTTGATTTCCTGTCTGCGCAACTTGGATAAAGTCAGAAGCAATTCCTTCATTGTCATTTTGCAATACAGTTTTTCCTGAAGCATCGTGTAGTGGATCTTTGACAACAATATGAGTGCCAGGAAACCTACGAAGGTTTTATT
>NZ_VDMB01000035.1 GCF_006175995.1 Desulfobotulus mexicanus | reverse complement strand
GTATAATGCCGWGCACAGGGCAGGCACAAAGAACCTGCCCTGTGCACGGCATTATACCCCCTACCCCACCTGCAGGGCCTTCAGTACGGGAAGCTGCTTTTGGGCAAACTCCTCAGCCTGCAGGGTAAGCTCTGCGATGTTTTCTTCCATGGTGTCAAGGGCCTTGCCTTCCTTCACGATGCGCTGGCCCTGGGATGCCAGTATATCCCAGACAAAGGCGGCCTGTTCYGCAGGCTGTTTTTTACCCTTGGCCGCTGCAAGCAAATAGAGCTGCTGGAACCGCCCCACCTGTATGCCGCTGCCCGTAACGGGGCTTGCAAGGTAGCTGATGTCTCCGCTGCTGCGGGCTTTGTCCATAATAAAGGCGTTCAGCTTATCCGTGCGCTTTYTCATCTTCTGGATGACACCATCCTCCTGAACGGCKGCAAAATGACCCGCACCGGCAAGCACCATCACAGACTGCAAGACCTGCACAAAGCTGATSTTCTTTTCWTCCATGGCCTTTACTATCTGGCCTATGGTTTTGGGCTTATGGTCTGCCATGAAATCCAGAATGGGAAGATARACACCCTCGTTCATGGTGGCYTCGCCCAAAGTGCCGTTTACCTTCAAAGATAT
Source organism: Desulfobotulus mexicanus (assembly GCF_006175995.1). Lineage (NCBI taxonomy): Bacteria > Pseudomonadati > Thermodesulfobacteriota > Desulfobacteria > Desulfobacterales > Desulfobacteraceae > Desulfobotulus > Desulfobotulus mexicanus. Next base: position 22,047 of record NZ_VDMB01000035.1, on the reverse strand, counting down.
RTCCGGYCTGTGGGATACCAGCACCACCCGCTGCTCCCGGATGCTTTCGGCCTGCTCYAAGGGCTGGAGCTTCCGAATGCCCTTGACCCAGTAATCCCTTCGGAACTGCTGGTTCACCATGAAATCCCGGACAGTCTCACGGAAGAGAGGATGGGGAATGTCCTTTAACAGGGCCTGCTGCTCTTCGGTGAGGTTCAGGGCATCTATGTGATCCATGTAATGGGCGGAACAGGCATAGGAGAGTTTGGCAGGCTCCAGCCATTCGCCCATGGTGGATACATGCATGGGGTGCCAGTCTTTGTTGAAATACTCATGGGCAAGGTAATGGCGGTTCTGCTCCTTCACCTTGGTAAGCCTGTCGGCTATCTGGGTGTTGGCACGGGCGTAAAGGGGCTGGGTAGCCATGAGCTTTTCTGCAAAATTCAGGGATGCGTCTATGCGGCTCAAGATACCGCTGCCCTCGGCACCCATGACCTCGGAATGCTCTGTCATCAGATGACGCATGGGAGCAAAGGCGGCCCAGCCGGGTAAGGTGTTGTAGCTGATGTACAGCACACCGCCCACATTGAGTTTTCTGCGGATGAAATCCACAATCACAGCCCGGTTTTCATCGGATATCCAGCTCCAGATGCCGTGCAGACCGATATAATCAAAGCCGGGAAGGTCGTCTTTGGCACAGAACTCATCAAAGGCTGCATCGGAAAGATGAAGATCCGCACCGGAGATATCGGCAAGGCCCCTTGCAAAGGCTGCCTGTGAAGGGTTGAAGTCCGTACCATGCCAGATACCGGGGGATGCGGCTGCGTGGATGTTCACACTCAAACCCTGACCAAAACCCAGCTCACAGGCGGTTTTTACTTCGGGATAGACAAGGCCTGCGTTCAGAAAAGCAAGGCGCAGCAGCAGGGGGTTCAGCTCTTTGTAGTATCCGTAGGTATAGCCGATATCCGATACATAACCCGATGACCAGTCTGACATGGTGATCCTTTCAAGGGTTTCGAAAATTATAAGCCATTATTTTTTGACAGCATCTCGAAAAGTCAAAAGCCCGAGGGTTTCACAGCTACAACATACTGAGAATATAAGGCCGCAAAAATTAAAAAATACGGGAAAACCGCTGTTTAAAAACTCAATCTTTCAAAATGCTTAAGGGATGCCAGATGAAGATAAGCCGCCTGCATGGTACCATTCCTCACCCACTTTGCCAAAGTTGCATCATCCTGCTGAACAAGAAGATCCGCATCAACCATACGAAAGCCATTGAAAATATCTGGTTTATTCTTTGAAGCACGGACCGTGACATTTTTCTGAACCAAAACACCACTGGTTTCTAACTCAGACAACACGTACTGAGAGGCAACCCGGCCCTGCTCCCATGCCATAAGCTTACTTTGAATCTGCTGTACGAATGGAGAAAGCTTACCTTCTGCGGTACAAAGATCATGCCCTGTATTATTTAAAAAATGTGGGGCATCAACATCAAGGGCGAGTACCATTGTACCCTCTTCATGCCCTTCAAGCTGTGCCAGAGCAAAAGGATAATGCTGCACAGCCTCAGGGACTTTACCAGCAATCCAGGCTCCTTCATTATCCACAAAAACATTACGTTCCTCAAAACCAAGAAGTGCCGTCAACTGAACAGAGCCTTCTAAAGGGAATATAACTGGATAAGAAAAAGCCAGGTCAATAAGCTCCCCTGCCCCGACAGGAACACTTGTAATCCGGGCTGCAAACCCGTACCCATCTACTGGCTGATACTTTAAATTCCTGTGTGTTATTGTATTAAAAGCAGTAAGTGACTTGTACATAAGATAAAACCTCTTAAAATGATTTCTACAGGATATCAATTCGTCTGACCTGTCTTTTATGGCAATCCCACTGCTCACACTGGCTTTATGGCTGGCCATCTCTGCTACGAAACAGGCATACTTTGAATTACTTTCTGAAATCAAAACAGCATGGGGGTGGACCCGTTCCCTAGCCATAAACCTGTCCAGCCATCGGAGAAAAAAACCAAACCCCAAACTATATAGCCAGCCCAAAAAAACGAAAGGAATGGCAAGAAAAGCAGACCAGAAAACAAATACGGCGAGACCATCCCGATATGCCCAAAGACCCATAGTGACAGCAGTAAGTGTCGTCAATAATGCCATAAACCATGGCAACCATAAAGCTAGCCATTTGTTTTCTGAAAAAGGCCGAGCTGGCAAATACATTATCTGCTGTTCGGTAAGCCATGCAATGGCAAAAGCACGGGCAATCTCCTCTGGCGCATACCCCTGGTTCAGCAAGCTTGACAGACGACCAGAAATAACATTTGAACTTGCTTTACGATTCTGCATAAACTGAAAAAATATCTTCTGCCCTTCATCAACAAAAGCTTCGCCACCTCCTGTTTCACACAAGAGGGATTCTTTCAGACTCACTTGCTGACACCATTTTTCATATTCCGGCAGATCTCTGCAACAGACAGCCTTCCATCCCCATTGTTTCATCACTGGATACACTCCCATATTCTCTTCAGCCTAGCTTTTTGAAAGCACCATGTAGTCCCATAAAAACCATTAAGAAGGGAGGCCTTAGCTAAACTCATTGAAACCCTTTATCACCTCAAACACTTCATCATCAGGAATTGTCGGCCCCATGGGCAGACTCAAAACCTCCTTATGAATCTGCTCCGTAAGGGGTAATCTAATCCCCTTCCATGCCCCATAAGCTTTCTGTTTATGGGGAGGTACAGGATAATGGATCAGGGTCTGGATACCCTTTTCAGCGAGATATGCCTGCAATTCATCCCGTCTCTGACAACGCAGCACAAAAAGATGGAAAACATGGGAGCCATCCTCCTTCCAGGCAGGGAGTAAAATTTCAGGGTGATTTATGCCCTCCATGTACTGCCTTGCCACAGCCTGTCTTTTTTCAATATCCCGATCCAGATGGGGAAGCTTCACCCTCAAAAGGGCTGCCTGCATTTCATCCAGCCTGCTGTTCACTCCCTGATAAAGGTTTTCATATTTTTTATGACTTCCGTAATTGCCAAGGGCACGAATGGTGAGGGCCAGCTCTTCATCATGGGTGGTAACGGCTCCGGCATCGCCTAAGGCCCCAAGGTTTTTTCCCGGATAAAAACTGAAACCAGCCGCATCCCCCCAGCTTCCTGCCTTTTTACCGCCGATGATGGCACCATGGGCCTGGGCCGCATCTTCCAGCACCAGAAGATCATGCTTTCTCGCAATTTCCATGATGGTTGGCATATCCGCCATTTGTCCGTAAAGATGCACAGGCAGGATGGCCTTTGTTTTTGAATCCAGAGATTTAAGAATTTCTGAAGGGCTGATATTGAAAGTTGCAGGATCCGGCTCCACCAGTACGGGGGTCAGACGGTTTTCCGTGATGGCAAGAATACTGGCAATGTAAGTATTGGCCGGAACAAGGATCTTATCCCCTTCCTTGAGCCTGCCCATTTCCTTCCAGGCCCTGAGGGTCAGGGTCAGGGCATCCAACCCATTGGCAACACCAATGCAAAAGGGTGTTCCGCAATATGATGCAAATTCCGATTCAAAGGCTTTCACCTGCTGGCCCTGAATGTACCAGCCACTGTACAGTACCCGATCAAAGGCCCTTTCAAGGCCTGAGGCATGGGCTTGGTTGATGGCTTTCAAATCCAGAAAAGCAATGTTCTTTTCTTCCTGAACCGGAAGGGATAAAAAATCATCTATGGAAACCGCATACTCGGAAGCACGAAGGAAAGCCGTATTACGGGTGATGATTTTTGCCCCGACAATCTTTGCGGATGCTTCGATGAGGTAATCCTCAGTGTCCCTTTGGAACAGGGGATCATTCAAATCCAGATAGGCCGGTGTTTTGATGAGGGTAAAAAGTTTCAAAAAAAGCTGCCATTCTTCATGAAGGATATGCAGAGGTCTGCTTTTTTTACCTTCCTTAAAAAAAATAAAAGCTACCGTATGCAACTGGGAGGTGGAAAGGTAAACAGCTGGAAGGGATTTCAGCTTTTGAAAAAGCTCATAGGTTCTTGGAGATGTATCCAGCCTGTCCAGCAGAATATCCAGTGCGATGTTCACATCTATGAGAAATTTATTTTCCATATTTTTCCATCAGGGCTTCGGCAAGAATGTCGTCATCACTGCGGCTGCTGGTATGGTTATAGTTTTCCGGAAGGTGTTTCAGCTTGAAGGAAAGATAGTCATCCCCGCCTAAGATATCGTTAAGCTCCCTGAGCTTAGCGATGGTATCGCTTTGACCAACCCAAAACAGCATGGCTTCAAGGGAAGGGTCAATTTCCACATAAAAGGAATCCAGCTCCAGATCCCTATTTTCCAGAATCGGAATAACATAACTAGAGCCCTGTCTTATGACTTTGACCTTCATCTTTCTGGTTCCTGTCTTTTACAAAAAATTACTTCAATGCTTCTGAAGCAAGTTTTTTCCAGTTTTTATGAAGTTCTTCATCGGAAATAAATTTATTATCTCCGGAAAAATAAATTCAGAGTTTGAAACCGCAGGAATTTATTCTGTGCACAGGGCAATGACTTCACTGGTTCCGAAAATATAGTACACCCTTTTTATCTCAAAGGGGATATTCATTCCGCCCTCAAAGGCCACAAGGGAGCCTCTTTCATCCCCCCGTACAGCAAAATCAATCCAATGCAGAAGTGTCATGTTTTCTCCCTGCAGAGCCTCAACAAATACTGCCCATAGCCTGATTTTTTCAGTGCGTTTCCTGCTTTTAAAACATCTTCCCGACTCAGCCAGCCATTGCTCAGGGCAATTTCTTCGAGGCAGGCAACCTTTAAGCCCTGCCGTGTTTCTATGGTCTGTACAAACATGCCTGCTTCCTGAAGACTTTCATGGGTTCCCGTATCCAGCCATGCAAAGCCCCTGCCCAGAAGCTCCACATGCAGGGTTTGACGCTTCAGGTATTTCTGATTGATGCTGGTGATCTCAAGCTCTCCCCTGTCCGAGGGTTTTACCTCTTTTGCAATACTAACTACATCATTGTCATAGAAATAAAGGCCTGTAACAGCATAATTGGATTTCGGATTTACGGGTTTTTCTTCAATGGAAACCGCCCGCCTGTTTTCATCAAAGGCCACAACGCCAAAACGTTCCGGATCTTTCACCTGATATCCGAACACCGTGGCCCCTTTTTCCCTTGCTGCGGCTTCTTTGAGTTTGGGGGTAAAGCCCTGACCATAAAAGATGTTATCCCCCAGCACCAGACAAACCTTATCTTTTCCGATGAAATCTTCACCAATGATAAAGGCCTGGGCCAGGCCATCCGGGCTGGGCTGTACGGCATAACTTAAATGGATGCCAAAATCCGAACCGTCACCAAGAAGTCTCTGGTAGGAAGACTGGTCTTCCGGGGTTGTGATCACAAGGATATCCCGGATACCCGCCAGCATGAGTACCGAGAGGGGGTAGTAGATCATGGGTTTATCGTAGATGGGCAGAAGCTGTTTGGATACCCCCCTTGTGATAGGGTACAGCCTTGTGCCGGAGCCTCCGGCGAGAATGATACCTTTGGTGGTCATGGGTTTCCATTCTATCTTGACTGGCAAAGCAGAAAATCAGTTTATTATGGTTGGATTTCAGCCTTCGCATGACGGACAATAAAAATAAAATAAAACTATCTTATTAATAAAAAAACATTTTTTAATACGTCGCCCCATGCCAGTTGAAACCGAGTTGCCGACTTCAAATCTTAACTAAGCCTCTAAAAAATATAGATTATATATTTAGAAAGATGATATTAATTTTAATGCAATCTTGTAATTATGTAAAAATTTTTCATTGCTAGGATTTATTATCAGTGACTTTTTTACTAATTCAAGGCCACAAATATCTTTCATTTGAATTAATGCCATCCCCATGTAATGCAGGGCTTCGGTATTAGATGAATTCTTTTTTAAAATTTCTTTATACCCCTCAACCGCCTGAGCAAAAAGACCATGTCTTTGATAATCCTTACAAAGGCTTAAAAAGTCAATAATATCAAGCCCCCCCCCCCGTAAAACAAACATATTTTTTGAGCCAGAAGTCTCGGCCCTTGAGAGGCGGGGTAAAGGTGATCACTATCGCCAAAGCAAGAGTCAAAAGAAGTGCAGGAATAAAGATCAAGAACATCTGCTTCTCTGCGATAAACATCATCAAATAAAAAAGATGTTTCAGGCATTCTTTCCTTGTAATCCGGATGGGCCGGCGATAGGACAATAAGAACTTTGTGCCCATGCTTTCGAGCCATAATCAAAATTTTGTCCAACCAGTGCAGTTCTTTTTTGCCTTTGTTATAAAAAAGATGCCCCGCTGCCCTTTTGTCGATATAATCACCCGAAAAAAAATAACGGGTATTGGTTCTACGAAATCCATCATAAAGCAAAGGGGTCTTATCTGGAACAAAACCTTTGACTTCATTCAAATTATGCAAATCTGGATCATCCGGAAGATTCAGACCAAAAACTTTACAAAAAGCAAGATATCTCGTTTTTTCAGAACTCTTTAACAGATTAAACCCGGGAGAAAAAACGGAAAAAAATAAAATGATATGACAAAGTTTTTCAAGACGTGGATAATGTTCATTATTTTGAAGAATATGCTCATAAAGCTTAAAGCTAAGGCACAAATCCTGGGATACAGAGCAAAGATTAAAGGCATTTCCTAACCAGAAAGGATTAAATCCGTAATCACCATGGCTGGAACCTAATGCAAGGTAATGAATAGGGCTGCCATCACAGCTAAGGCCCTTTCTTTTTGACATTAGGTCAAAAGCAGTTGATTCAAGAAGCGTTGTCAAATTTATCCCCCAAGCATCAGGCCTTTAAATAGAAAAACCAGATTAGTTCACATCATCTTTTTTTTGTAACAGAGTCTGAGCATACCTGTAATTTTCCTGAAACTTTAGATTATGGGGTTCAAGCTGCATGGAAAGCCTTATTCTCTGCATACCACTTACATGGCCTGCCTGCATTTCAGCCAGCCCCAGATAATGAAGGGCTTCCGCATGATGGGGGGCACGCTCCAGTACGGCCACATAGCCCTGAGCAGCCTGACGCATCTTCTTATTACGGTGATAAGACTTAGCCCTTTCCATGGCCCAGCGCACAAAAGTAGGAGTATCCTGCTGAGCAAGATTCTGTACAAGACAATACTGTTCTGTAAATTTTTCATTGTCAGGCTCTGCTTCTGTTGCATTTTTCAAATAGACAAGGGCCTGTTCAAAGTTTTTTTCTTTAATTGCAACCAAGCCAAGGCCATAAAAGGCTTCACCATTGAGGGAGTCCTGATTTAATACACGGCTAAACTCACGGCGGGCAAGCACAAGCTTTTCATTACGAAGATAGCTTTGGGCACGTTCAATCTTAACATGTACAGATTCTGTAAGCAATTCACCTTTCCCTGACCCTGAAGGTACAGTAGAGATGCTTTTATTGTATTCTTTTAAAGAACAACGTGATGATTGCTGATCTGGATACGACAGATCCGGTATTTTGATATGATCCGGATTAAGCCCATTTTCATAACGGTAAAAAGCCAGCTCATAACCTTTTTCCAAATGGCGTGAAAAAAGCTCCATATCAAAAAGAGGAGACTGCATCAGTGCCTGCTCAAGACGAGTTCTGATTTCAGTACGGTAATCCTCATCTTTCCCCAGAACAACTGCCATATCAATATAATTAGCTACGGAATTCTGAATAAGCTCATCAAGTCTCAGGTTATGAAGCTTGCTGCCAGGCCCTCTGCTAGAAAAAGCATTTGCCGTAAAGGTTACAAGGGGCACCCTTGCCCAAAGTGTATCCATAGCGGTTGTACCCATCGTGTAAGGCCATGTATCCAAGGCAATATCCGCCTGCTGTAAACGACTCAAATGGTCAAGGTGCGGTATACCCGGTGAAAAAATCAGACGGGCAGGGTCTATATTGCGCTTTGCAGCTTCTTTCTGGAGCTTCTGATTGTTTTTTTTGTTTTGCCCATACAACCATAATACGGAGTTTTCTACCTCTTTAAGAATACACATCCATGCATCAAAGGATTCTCTTGATATCTTATACTGCCCGTTAAAACAGCAATACACAGTCTTGTCTTCAGGAAGCCCAAGGTCACGACGTATGGGAGGAGGAGGTATAACACGCTGGGTATCAACGGGCATCCAGTGATGGGGAAGCCAAATTAATTTTTCGGAAAATGCCTCACTGGCTATTTCCTCCGGAGCAAAAAAAAGATCCTGTATCTGATAATCAACAATACCTTCACCTAAAGTGGCGCCAAAGCCCAGCCATGTCATCTGAACAGGAGCAAGCCTGTGGCGGCACAGCCATACTTTTGTACCTGCAGTATCACCGTTCAGGTCTACCAGAATATCCAGTTCATCACTCCGGATTCTTTCAGCCAGCTCAATATCACTTAAATCACGACATGGGACCACACCATCAAAGGTTGCCAGTATGCGTGACCGCCATGGAGAGGCCGGGGCTTCTGCAAGATCATAGGCGATGGTTTCAAACCGGGTTTTATCATGGTGCTCCAGTACCTGAACTAGTAGCTGGGTAACAGGATGCACCTTAAAGTCAGAGCTCATGTATCCGACACGAAGCCTTCTGCCTCTGGCAGGTAGTCTTGTAAAATCACCGGGAGCAAGGGAGCTTATGTCGCCTGACTTAAAACCACTAATAAAAGCATTGGCAAGCATTAAATAATCAGAATTTTTCAGGCCGGGCATGGAAAGATGCTGAAAAAGCCCTGAAGGCTGCAGCACACCGTCTTTCACCTGCTTCAGATAGCAGGGAACGAGTTTATCGAGAAGCTCCCAGCTTAAGGATGAAACAGCAGCACGGATGCGACCGTAAAGAAAACTATCCGGGTGAGGATGACCAAGGTTGGCAGCTCTGTTGAAATGCTCCAGAGCTCCGTGGGGATCCTTTTTATTAATTAACAGATACCTTGCCTTTACAGCAATGAGAAGGGGATTTCTTGGATGCCGGCGATAAAATTTACGGAACTTTACCAATGCCTGCTCGTCACCCTTTTCCATTTTCATTGCCAGTGTATTAAGCTCACCAACTGACAAATCCATCTTCATAAATCAGCTCCGAAGCATAGGATAAAAACAAAAATTCTAAAATTTGATAATATCATCATCATTTTCACCAAAAATTTCATCCAGATCGATACTGTCAATCTCAATGGCACTTTCTGCGGCACCCTGCAGATTGTAGAAATTCACAAGCTTTTTCAAGCGGGACTGGGAAAAAAGCTGAGCGTATATTATGGCCATGGCTCCAGACACTGCTAAGTCATACACGGCTTCCTGTGTCAGCTCACGGATACGCTGCTCATTTATACGAAAAAGGCCTCCTACGGGAATCACCTCGCCTTCCGGAGTTGTCAACTCTATAGGCCAGTGCTGCATCAGCTGAAGATCGTCTAGTTGTGCAACCAGCTTGCGGGTCAACTCCATGGTACGGTAATGCGCACTAAGATAACTGACAATACGACTGACAGGCGGAGTCAGCTCACCAGCTGAATCAAAAATCCGTACAGCATCATCATCTGCGGCAGGTATCTGTATTCCCTCACTGCTGATATCCATGCACAAAACCGGCTTATTATTGCTGGTTTCCTTCATGACCATAAAAGGATGTGCCCTGTAACAGGCTGGAATGTACTGGCCAGCCCAATGGCCTGTACTGCTCAGAAAAACATTGTCTCCCGGCCTCAAGCCCTGAACGGCAACCAGCTGAAAAACTCCGGTTTCGGCCGACCGGGAAAAAGCAAGGGGCATTTCAGAAAGCAGGTGAGATATTTCTGCCACGGATACTGGAGCCACGGGCTCTGCTGCAAAACGGTAGTTGGTCAGCTTCTTCCATCCTGCCGTTTTATGCTGTTTATAATTAATGACCACCCAGTCAGACATCATTTGCCTCCTTACAATACAGGTCATCGCAAAATAAAATACCAAAAAAAACCCGCCCCTTGCGAGGCGGGTTCTAGTCAAGATTCACTCAAAAAGAGCTTAAGTTACATCCAGTCAAATTATGCTACGCAATTAACTCATAATTTGTAAGGCCCTGCAACTGTATCAGCATTTCATTATTAGTTCCATCTGCAATCACCCAGACATCATTGTTGTAGAGTACACCAACGGTATTTGCAGTGCTACTACCATCAGCAGCAAATGCTACAACCTTAATATCGGTAGCTGTGATATTGGAAAAGCGGTCAAATCCATTCATATCATCTGCGATACTGCTCATCGCAGTGGCATCGACGTCACCTGCAGTACTGCCAGCAGTAACACCCTGCCATCCATCATCAGTAGCACCAAGAAGCACATCCCTGCCTGCAACAAAATCTTCGATCAGAACATAGGAATTCTCTCCACTAGTTCCCGCAACTTCAAAGATATCCCTGCCAGCACCGCCCGTCAGGGTAGCCGTGCCGCCTTCATTCAGCGTAATACCGATGTAGTCTGAGCTGCTGCCGCCTCTTACTGTAATGGTGTCCCTTGCTTCAACTTCGATGAAGTTCGTACTGATACGAGACCCTGTGACCGAAGCCGTTGAACCAGTACCATTATACTCTGCAACACTAACCGCAAAGCGGCCGGTAAGGGCAGAGGCGTCATAATCTACATTGAGCGCTTCTGAGCCAGCTGCAGTTGCATCACCAAGAGACATATCGCTTATAAAACTATCAGCATCAGTACCATCTGTTGCAATAGCCCCATTCAGGAATCCACTGTCAGTTCCCTCTATGGTAGCACCCGTCAGATCCACAGCACCACTGCCAACAAAGGTTGCTGATGCAAGACTTTCCATTTCCGCTGCGATGGAAAGAACGCCTGTTATGCCAACAGCTGAAACGGATTCAAGTGAAGCAAGGCTGGAATCTTCCGTAATGAGGGCATAACCACGAACACCCGAAAGATCAATCGTTTCCAAATCTGGAGCAATCAGCTTAATATTTGCATTGGCTACTTTACCAGAAAGCTGTTGCGCTTTGGCAAAGTTCATTTCTGCTGCATCAGCGGCAGTTCCAAAACCCTCAAAGACATTATCATCTGTAAAGTTAAACTGGCCAATATCTCCAGCAGCATCAATCAATACACTGTTGGCATGGGAAGCTGAGAGAGTGCCGGTAAAGGCTGTAAGCTCTTCACCTGAAACAAAGGCGGGGGTGCCAAGTACAGCTACTGCTGTAATATCAGCCGTTGCTTTTGCTGATGCAACATTCAATGTGACCATATCCGATTCCAGGGAGTTAATCTGTACTTCACCCCCAAAGCGGCTATGTGCCACAATGTCAACATTTACCAAGGATGCATTGATAGAATTTACTGTTAAATTAGAATTAGTAGGTGCAATCTCTCCAAGCTTACTGGATGAACAGCATGGGAGAGCAATTGTCGGTGCTACAGTTTGCACATTCAGAACGCCAAAGCCATCATAAACGACATTTCCCTGTGCATTATTTGCAGCTTTTATAGTCATCGTATCATTATTAACCATGTCAGCAAATGTTCTGTTACCAGTACCCGCAATCGTAACAGCCGCTAATCCAGTTACACCAGCCCCAACAAAGTTAATGTTTGCACTAGCTGCGGTTCCTACAAAAACAGCAGCTTCTACATCTTTCATAACGGGTGCCAAGGTATGATTACCAGCACCATGATTAATTTTCAACACGCTCAGCCCGGCAGTGGAACCTTCAATATTGGCAGCTATATTCAGAGATGTAGCGTTAACCTCAACCTGTGAAAGATTTCCCTTGCTGAATTTTATGTCTTGAAGACGATTCTGGGTTACATCCGTAAGATCAGCTGTAATTTTCCCGTTCACGGATGAAGCATCAAAAGCAGAAAGAGCTGGAGCCACTGCAGTAATACTAGCAGATCCTTCACCGGTAAAGGTAAGGGTTTTGCTCGCAGCCTGTGCAAGGTTAAGATAATTATTCCCCTCTAAATTCACAGTAGTATGCTCTATCCCAACTGCTTTTACCGTTACATTCTGCTGAGCAATATCTGCTTTGTTACAGAAATGCTGGGCCGCAGACCCCACATTTTTTACGGCCAGATCCATACTGTCTTCGAGACCACTGACTTTGCCGGATGCAAATACAATATTAAGATCACCACTCTTCTGGTCATTAACCTTAACGGTAAGATCTTCGGCACTCTGTACATCATTCAGAGCTATGCTTCCCTGTCCCGGATTCAGAACATAGGTGGTAACACCTTCTGTTCCCTTGGAACTGAAACTTAAATTCCGGGCAAAGGAAACATTGTTGGTAAGCTCAACCGTTTCAACATTCTTCATGAAACCAGAACCGGAAAATCCACTGAAGTTTTTACCCATTTCAACCTGAAGGGTATTGTTCCCTGCACCACCATCAATCTCATCAGACGTATCCAGAGTATTTTTAGATGGCTGATTATCCAGAATACCCTTAATGGTATCGTTATTATCCGTAGAACGAACCACGTCATCTTCGGTCAGACCATCGGGAAGTTCTGCATCGGCAGCAAGGATAATGTCCTTACCAGCAGTGAGGGTGATGGTCTCACCGGGAACGCCGGGATCGGGGACGTCTGCATCAACTTTTTCCTTAGCTGCGGCAACAGTAGACTCATCATCTGTTACCTCGGAAACATATCCCACAAACTCATCAAGTTCAGAAACTTTAAGGTCTTCTCCGGGTACCTTATCTGCCGTGTAATCGGATACTGCAACACGGTTGTTAAAGGTAGCATAACCCACAGGATCAATTTCTTTATTATCTTCTATAGCGGCTATAAATTCTGCGGCTACTTCACCTCGGCTCGCACCACCTTCAAGGGATGCCACCCAGTGATCAAGGCCTTCTGCATCCGGAGCTTTATTCATGGTATTGAGATAAAGCATTTCTACAAAGGCTGCATCATCATCATACTTATCACCATAAAACTCTTCAGCAGCATCGGTTTCAACCATGCCCTGAGCTGCAGACTGCATGTCTTCCGCACCCTGCCAGAACTTGTTACCTGCACCTTCGGAAGCCCGGCCGAACAGTGCCACATAAAGTTGAGAAACCTGCATTTTAGCTCATGGAAATCAAAGCACTCACAGTGTCGCTACCTACCATACACAGTCTTCAAATATCACAACAGAACAATTCCTTCCTGTGGCTGTAAAAAGCCATAGGAGGGAACAATCCCTTCCAATCAATTTCTAYAYAGCAAAACCGCTCAAACAAAACCCTGCAATAAAACAGCACCACTTACAATCMTAAAGGGCATTACCCCGCAACACTCCAGTCATGCAATCTTTAAAATCTGATCTGAGCTTTACCTACTTAAAGCCAAAACAARGGCCATATGAAAGAGYWTCAGGCTTAAAAAGCTCTAAGCAGGCATGGATTGCTACGGGTACTTTTTAAAGACCAAGGCTTAATGCAAAGAAAAGCCATAAAAGCAGCCATAGATGTGCSTGAAAGCACAAAAACAATCTACAGCCGACAAAGACAACAAAAACACTCCATGCAGCCTTACAATCAAAATAAAGATCTGTGAGCATTAAAAGCATCAACAGCAGTTAAGAACTTTGAGAGTGGTTTGGCCCACCTAMAAGCTCCAAACTACATTAAGCAGCAAAAAAAAGCAGATACCATGAATGCAAACGGTGAGAGACCAAAGCAGCTATGCAAGAATCTCCTTGTCCGGCACGAGAGGTGTATCCATACGGTAAGCCTCCTACCTGAAAGGGCTACCACCCCTGCCGTGTGATATGGTCAGCGGATCTGGATATTCATAGAGCGACTAGGGCTATRCAGATTGTCCTTAGCGCCATGCTTAGTCTTCTTATACTATAAGAATAACTCTCGTAATCCCTACTGCCGAGTATTGCCGTAAAACGATTCCCCACAGCCCGTTGACTTCCTACTTAACGAATTAGCCATTACTAGGTTTTATGTATTATCTTATTACTACCACTAACCGTACTACTGACTACCACTAAACGTACTACCACTAACAGCACTACTAGCAACCGTATTCTCAGTGTATTTAATACATTACCACCAACAACATTCCCAGTGTATTTACTGCATTAACCACATTAACAGCATTGGCATTACCACACAGCTACCTCTTATACCATTATTATCAACCACTTACTCCACTGCCATTCACAGCATCAGCAAACGACACAAGACCTGCGCACAGCGTAAGCGCAGGTCATCTACAGTACAGACACCATTACACCTCTCATCACACGCCTACTACTGACTCCTTTACGATTGTACAGTTATGGGTCTGCGCTTACGCTGTGCGCAGCCCTGACTGACTGGCTGACTGACTGACTCCTCTCCGTAGCCCAATCACTGACCTCTTTTAACAACTGCTACCTCCTGACCTGCATGTACATCCACGGGTCTGCGCTTACGCTGTGCGCAGCCCTGACTGACTGGCTCCTCTACCACTACCCCCTGATTCAGACTCAGACTGTTTAGAGTACCCACGACCACCCATTTTTTTTTTACAGAGAGTCCCCATGCTCATAGGCAGACACCCACACCACTTTCATTCAACGGAGGACATCATGGCTTATCTCACACACAGCACGACCGCAGGCACCTATCAGGACTATCCCATCAACAACGGCAGGCACGGCACCCTGGCTACCTATCCCGACCTGCTGAAAAAGATCCTCGGAGTCATGACCCACATGACGACCAGCCACAACAAAGTACTCTTCGTTCGGATGGACCTGCACTACCCCCACAGCACAGAGGCACAGCAGGGCACCATCGGCAATGAAGCACTGTCTAAGTTTTTGAAGCTCTTTAAAGAACACTACACCTACAACAAGATCGAGATGCACTACATCTGGGTACGGGAACAGTCTCCCTACTCCCTTCCTCATTACCACTGCGTCTTTCTCCTCAACGGCAACAAGATCCAAAACACATACGGTCTGATGGAACGAGCGAACCTCCTCTGGCACAAAATAGTCGGAGGGAGCGGAGGACTGGTGCATTACTGCCATAGCCACACGCCAAACGGTATCATGATCCGCAGACCTTCATCCACAGCTACGGGAGACACGCTGGCCGGACAGCAGGTACGATATCAGGAGACATTCAGCCGCTGCTTTGAGTGGGCTTCCTACCTGGCCAAAGCCAACCAAAAACAACATACGCCCAGCGGAGTGAGGAGGTTCGGAGTATCCATGTTTTGACGAGTACCTGTCTTTGACATCAGGCAGACTCCCGTGACTCTGGCTTGCTTTGTGACGGACTGCTTGCTTGCTACCATGGATTGGCTTGTTTTTGAGTTTGGTCTTTTTACCTCTACTTCCCTCTTTCAGCCAGGTTTTGTGGTTTTGCCAGATCCGGTTCTTGACTTTCCGTCACGGGTTTCCGTACTGGCTTTGGTTTTGTGGTTTTGCCAGATCCGGTTCCTGATTGCCGACCACAGCCGGAGTTTGTGTTCCRTATTTCAGACTAAAACTGTCCATCAGTATCCCAGCACCTGTTGCTCTTTTTCCTCCAGCAGACCGCAGTTTATGGTACGAGAGTGGGACTTCACCGGCATTTTCATTTTGTCACTTTGCAGGGGGGGGGCGGTTCTGTTTGGCCGTCCATTCCCCATCCACCCCGATGATCTTTCTCCTGCTTATGACTGGACTGCGGTTCGGACTATTGCAATTTACATWCCACATTCTATACAGATCGAAGCCTCGACCTCCGCCAAACGCCATTGCAATCCATATGCCACCGTACCTCTACCTGACCATGGAGACAGCAGGTTTATGACCAGAGAACCTCAATGCACACCTCTACCCAGGAGCAAGACTGACTGCCGGTGAGCTAATCCAYCAAGACTACYTGAGACACTTTTTCCAGCCCAGGCACCCATGCGCCAGAGCCAGCCATTCCCTACACGAAGCGCACCYTAGCACATTACATGYCAAGCACGACCAGGCAAAGCACAAAGGCAATCAGATCCTACCGCCAAAGAAMTCCARCTTCCCATCCACAGGGCAAGGACACCATTATGAAGCCATTTTTACCGCCCATTCTGTTCCATACGGATTCCAACCACTAACAGCCCACTCTATTCAAGCAGAATACTGATATTACTAGCCATGCAGGAACAACTCCAAGATTCCAAGGATTCCAGCCACCCCCCTAAAAACGCCCTTTTTCAGGGTTTRCCAGCCAGAACTGCACTGCTCTACAGGAATTCTTACAAAGCAGCATCCGTCCAGATTGTTTTTTCACAGCAGGTCACTTTTTTTAAAAGAGTACAGCTTTCTCCCGGCACAGCCCGTCTAAAAGATCCGTATTTCTCCCAAAAATCGACCAGCAGTATCCCTACCCTGAAGGCCTTTTTTCTCGAACCAACTCCCTCTGATCAAGGCAACATGAGACACTTGCACTATTGGCACAGGCTACAGATGTAGGCCTTAATTTTTCGAGCATAAAAAAACACCCCAGAGCCATACGCTGGCCCCAGGGTGCTTGTTTCATATCAGCCATTGTGCATAAATACACACAGCCTAAACACTAAAAAATATTTTTCAGTGGTTACTTTTCCGCTG
Organism: Desulfobotulus mexicanus; assembly: GCF_006175995.1. NCBI lineage: Bacteria > Pseudomonadati > Thermodesulfobacteriota > Desulfobacteria > Desulfobacterales > Desulfobacteraceae > Desulfobotulus > Desulfobotulus mexicanus. The sequence goes on along the minus strand of NZ_VDMB01000035.1, from coordinate 5,452 downwards.
GTTCGACATCATTTTCTACAGCCTTTTGCCACTTTTCAAGGAATTCTTTTTTCTTTTCCCCAACCTGTTTTTTCTGGGTTTCCGTAAGAGATGGCAGCTCCTCTTTCAGATAATTGTAAAAAGTTGACTGCTTGATGCCAAGCACTTTCTCTATTGTCTCTTTTTCATAACCTTGTTCTTTCAGATCTTGAGCAACGGCGGCCATAAGCTGTTTGTCAGTCAGCAGATCTTCTTTTATAGGGGCATCCACCACCTCCATCCCGAAAGCATCCTCTGTAAAAATCATGTCGAGATCGAAGGGCACAGAATCTTCAGGACTTAAGCTTCTTGCGTGGGGGAAAGAAATTTTCACCCGTTTCTGCACAGCATTATCCAGTTCAATCCTTATAACGAGATCAGCTGTTCTTTCTTTATCAATACTCCCCTGCACATCGCCTTCTCTGTTAGAATGATCCAGCACAATTACCGTCTTTCCATCCTTTCTTAACCGCCTGAACCAATCCAAAGCCTTACTTACAGCTTTTTGAGTATTGCTGGTCAATGAAACAAAATTATCCAGAATAATAACATCCCTGTCAGCAATCATTTTTTTGTTCGTTTCTTTATTCTGCCACTCTTCAGAAAGTATGTCTGTGACAGTATTACTACTACGCAAATACAAGGTAAAAGGCCAATAAATCTTACCTTCCTTAATGCTCAGAATCCTCTTAATCCTTTTCTTTGCCGCTGATTGATTTTTCATTTCCCCGTCTATATACAACACCTTCAAGGGATCAGCCGTCTTCCATTTAGCAATGACCTGATTCCCCTTGCTTAATGCATACGCCAGGCTGTAACCGAACCAAGATTTATAAGCTTTTGCAGCTCCAAATATCCAAACGATATCACCCTCCTCAATGATGGGATCAATCAACAATCTGGCATCATTTTCTTCAGGATCAAACTCCTGACCTTCCTGAATGATATTTGAAGCATCACCAATTAAACCCTGAGCTTCCCCGCCGTGCCCTTTGCTTCTGAGATACTCATCTGCTTCTACAAACTTATGATTTCCAATTTTAACATGTATTTTAGAGCATCTTGCCTTCTTTAGGCTTTTTATGGCTTCTGGCAAATGCTGCACATCCGGGCTGTTTTCTGGTAAATATAAATATACATCCCTGCCCTCCAGAGGACTCAGATCCGCATCCTTGATACCTGCAAAACCCATAAAACAGGTTGTAAAAACAAAATGAGGCGTTTTTAATTCTGGCTTTTTGCCAGACAATATTTCATCTAATTCAATACCAACATCTGGGAAATCATTTAAATCGACGTTATATGTGGGATGTACCAGATTAGCGAAGTTATCCGGTTCCTTACAGACACCAATATTAATATCTGGGGAATCAATCAAATCGAAGTTATATGTGGGAAGTAACAGATTAGTCAATTTATCCGCTTCCCATTCATTGGAAACAAAAACAATATTGGAAAAATAGAATTTATCCGTTTTTTTAGGAAGCTGATTGAGATTATAAAGACAGTAAGGCTTTTGAGGAAAAAATATTTTTACATGGTTTTCACCAAGTGATACATGCTCCCATAAAGTATAATAAACTGGTATTATATCCATACTGGGAAACTGCCAAAATTGCACAACTTGAAATAGAAATAAGTAACTCGTATAATAGTTTGAAGTATGTACGAGATTACCATCAAGAAAATTAAACACGCTAAAAAAATCTCGACTTGGAGGCACCCTTACTTGCTTATACGAATCCTTGCTCTTGCCCTTATTGTATAAATTATGCTCTTTGGCATAATCGGCTATCATAGACATGGTACTTCGCATATCTGAACTGTTTACATAACAGCAAAGATTCCATAGGTTGATTCCATAATAACAGCCCATACTATCTTCCCATCTTCCAGAAGGTAGAATAAGATTTTGAAAATATAAAGGATCAAAATAAACTATTATTATTCCATTTGAAAAGTTTTTGCCATCACTGCTAACGCTGCCACCCTTTAAAAGTCTTTTTAAAAAGTCTGTGATATTTTTTTTACTATTAAAAACAGCACCAATGGCTTCTATCCAAGAATAAAACTCTTCTTTTGATAAAGGTGTCATTGGATTAAAATAGTAGCCCATCGGCCTTTGGCTAGGAAAGAATAAATTACCATAAGCATCTAAAACTGCGGGATAATTTGAATTACCCTTTGTCACATTTTTCATAAAAATCACATCCTCCATAATGGGCATATACATAGACACAAGAACCCGCATGGGACTTTTCATCCCACACAGGCCCTGCACCCACCATCACTCTGTAAATTCTACCCTGCACCGATGGCATCTGTAAACGCCAATCACAACCCTATCCACATGCTCACCGACAGCATGACCGGCAGAAGATCCAGCCATGAACCCTGCCAATGCTCCGGCAAGMCCACCAAGCACAGCACCGACAGCCGTTCCCACAACAGGAACCACAGAGCCAACAGCACCGCCAATACTGGCTCCAGTGCCTGTTCCTGCATATCCGCCRACACCTCCAGCTACGCCMCCCATACCTGCTGCAACCCTTGAAGCCCTCTTMACCAGCACCACATGATTACTGTTTCCGCATTCAGGGCATATGATATTTTCTGTCATGKTATCCTCCGTTTCTAATTTGCCTGCTTAAAGGTACGGCCCAGCATGGTAAACACTGCCTGAGCCAGTTCGTCTAAATTGCTGATATTCACACTGCTGCCAGGAAGAAGACTATGAACCACGGGAGAGTCTATACCGATACCGTAGAACTCCACGCCCATGCCAACCCCTGCATCTATGGCCCTTACCGCCATATTCATGCAGTCTGGCATTCCGTCCGTAATGACAAACACCATTTTCCTTGGTTCTTTCAGATGGATCATTTCCTGCAACACCCACCAGATGGCTTCCCCCATGGGAGTGCTGCCCTTCACATCGAGATAAAACCTGTTATGGATAGCTTCCCCATGCCTAACCATGGGAGCCACCGTAAGTATGTCGGAATTGACAGGGGAGCATTCACCGGGAAAAGCCGTCACACCCGTATTGATGCCCACCAGCTCCAGCGTCTGGGCCACTGCATGACAAACCTGGGATGCCAGACTGATCCTTTTTCTCATGGAACCCGAAGAATCCAGCAGGATATGTACCGCCGTATTAATGCCCTGCCTGGAACCATGACGCAGAAACAGCTTCTGATTACCCTGCACCATACTGTAAAGGTTTTTGGTATTGATTTTTCCTCTTCTGGAAGGAGTGCTGCGAACATCCTTCATGGACTGGAACAAGGCATGGAACCGGTTACGCATACCTGAAGTAACGGCCCTGATCTGCCTTACTTCTTCAAGCCCTATCTCCATAAGCTCCTTGGGACTCACGGAAGCCACTTCAACTCTGTTGCTGGAACCTGCCGCTTTGGACTCAATAGTTTTGGCTATACTGCTGCCCAGATCTTCGGGCAGTTCTGATTCAGAGGCAGCAAGAAGCCAGCCGATCTTTTCAGGGGAGAGATCCGCTTCATATATGGGGACAAGATCCATACCCAGACCATCATCAAATCCCTCATCCTGAGAGCCAGAACCACCAGAATACGGGGAGTTTGAAGAGCCATTTGTACCTTTTTCATCCAGACAGCTTCCATGGGAACTATCCATGCTGCTATCCGGACTTTCAGAACCAAGGGTACCATCCTGACCGGCAGGGGAGCTGCCATCCTGACCTGCGGAACCAGAATCCTCCCCTCCTTCATTTCCTTGTTCCTGAGTTTCGGAACCAGCGGCACCACCCTCTTCCAGTTTTTCCTGATCCTGTTCACGGTCAGCCCACATATTGAGAATATCCATAATATCGTTGGCATACCGCAGACAGGCAAAGGAGTCCGGGCAATACCTTCTAACCTGTTCCAGCACCTCTTCCACCTCAGACTTAAGACCGGGCCAGCGGGTATCCAGTATCCGTGCCAGATGATCCCGTTCAATTCCAATCTCTGCCACATCCCAGGAGCGAACCGTCAGAAGAAGCCAGTTCAGGATCACCACAGAAGAATCCGCATGGGCATGACCACCACCTCCCTCCCCTGCAAAGAGACGGCGGATCAGCCAGTTGAAGTTCTGCCTGCAACCGGGGAACACAGCAGCAAGCTTTCCCTCCACACGCCAGTCTTCAAGAATGTTCCAGATGTTCTTTTCTATGGGGATCATATTGCCAAGGATGGAGAAATCCGTCTCCCGGATATGGGCAGATTCATGGTCTATGTACCCACGAACCAGCCCCATAAAATCAGGATCGGATTGTTCGGGAAGCTGGGGCAGGAAGATCACGGAGCCATTGGTATAAGCCTGGCTCCCACCAATTTCCACACGGATTCCATAGGACTTGCCCAGCACCCCAGCGAGAAGGGGAAGGGACTTTAGGATTGCATGTTTGCCTGTGTTGCCTGTCATGTTGACCTCCTTTACCAAAGTCCAAAACTGTTCAGTACGGGTTCGGGTTGACGATCTGGTACCTGTACTGCCGATTCATACTCTTCAATATCAATGGGTTCTGCGGACTCCACATCTTCCATGAAATCATTTGGAACAGATGGACAAGATACCCCTGACGGTGCCTTCAGAAGACCGTCCAGTATGGTATCCGGAGTTCTGCCATCGAGTATTTTCTGACCGTGATCCACCAGCGTATCCGGGTTACGCAGAATACAGAGAAGTCCCTGCAACATCAGCAGATCTGCCCCGTCTATGCTCCCTGTACCGGGTATTTTGGATAAAGCCGTATCCACCAGACTCAGCACCGGCGTTACCCTTGGCTCCACAAAACTAAGGCCTGAGAGTTTCTTATGGATGTACCTCAGAGGAGACAGGGCTTTTTGCGACACCTCAGACTTACCGGCATAGCTTCTCTCCCAGGCAATATCCGCTGTTTTGGCAATATCACCGAACAACCTCGAACCAAGGGTATCCAGTTCTTCATCAAGGCCCGCATCAACACCACCTGCAAGGACATCACTTTTGGGAGCCACCACCCGGAACATCTGCCAGCTAAAACCAAGGCGGCTTCTTGCATAATCCGCATCCACAACAGAGCCTGCGATGATGGACTCCCAGCCGGGATTGTCTTTGATCCATGCCTGTACGGATTCATCGTAGCTTCCCAGAAAGTCCTCCCTGGCCTGCATGAAGTCATCCCGCAGATCCATAAGACTCCTTTGCATCTCAGCCACCAGATGCTCCGGTATGGCCCAACCACCAAGGAAGCGGACACCAACGCTATCAAGGAGAGCAACAGCCCTGCCCTTCAAGGTTGAAAATATCCTCAGCTCAGCAGGGTCACAGATCCGCTTGCTGCCAAGGGATGCGATTTTCTCAGGGGGAAGATCGACAGCTTTAAAATCAGATGGGGTCAGTTTTCTTCTGGCAGTCCAGATATTCACATCCA
>NZ_VDMB01000034.1 GCF_006175995.1 Desulfobotulus mexicanus | reverse complement strand
TAAAGGGTTCGGTTTTATTAAGCTTTTTGGGATTACAGGCAAAGATGGAACAATTGAATACTGGGCAACAAACCATCTTGATATGGATGATCTTAAGCGACTTCAACTGTCTGAATTTTCATGGAAAATCGAAGAGTATCATCGTAACCTTAAACAGTTCTGTGGAGTGGAACGCTCTCATGTAAGAGCTGCCAAAGCTCAAAGAAATCATATCGGACTTGCAATAAGGACATTCTTGCGTTTTTCGGTCTTCAGTTTCAAGACAGGCCTCAGCTGTTTTGAACTCAAATACAGAATTATCAGGGATGCTGTCAGGAAATATATGGAGCACCCAGCTTGGACTTTTGAGGCAACTGCGTAACTCCTAGAATTTGATAAAAAAATACATGAAGCAAATAATTTGAAGGCTAATTGGGATAAAGAGATACTAGATAAGGAGTTGGTTTTAAAAGGACTAGAAGCTAAATTTGACAAGTATAAACATGCTTTTAATTTCGTTGGTTTATATGATGGTTTTTCATCTTTAGCCCAAAAAAAGAAAGTCGAATCTAAAGTATTGCTTATCTCTTTGCTTCTTGTTGGGGTTATAATTTTTTTGCCTTTACTTGGTTATACATATTTAGTGGTGAAAGATATAGAAGGAGTTAAGGCTTTCAGCCTTGATCACCTGATTATTATAACTCCAGTTATATCTATTGAAATAATACTCCTGTATTTTTTTAGGATAATTCTTTTGAATCATAGGTCTGTTAAAGCTCAAATTCTGCAAATTGAACTTAGGCAGACGCTCTGTCAATTTATCGAAGCCTATACAGACTATTCTCATAAAATTAAAAAGGTGGATCCAAAGGCTTTGGAAAAATTTGAAAACTTGATTTTTAGTGGTATATTATCAAACTCAGAAAATTTACCCAGCACTTTTGATGGTGTTGAGCAAATAACAAATATGATTAAAAATTTAAAAAGTGCTTAAAAAAGAGAATAAAAGAATAAAAGAGAATAAAAGAATAAAAGAGAATAAAAGGGTCTGACCCCTTTTATTACTAAAATCAGGAATTTTTGACCCCATAAATATCAGACGGAATCTGGGCGTGAAACTTTCCCCGCTCCCATCCTTTGTTTCTGCTGAATTCACTAATTCTTCTTTCACTTCCACAGGCACATCCTCCCCAAAAATCTTCCCCTCATCCAGCGTTTTACCATAAGCCCCCATTTCAAACTCCCTCACCGCCTCACAGGCGCTTTTATAATGCGGCATATCCACCACCCGGCTTTTCCTGTCCCCGCACCAGATCACGGGGCTGGCATCGGGCTGCATGGTGATAAAATCCCTCACGTCGCCCCCCTTCCAATCCTCTCCCGCCGCCATTCATCCACCAGCTGCATGTCCGACTGCCACTCCGTTCCGATGATCTGCCGGGCAGGAAATCCATACTCCTGAATGGCAATCTTCACCCTTGGCGCACTCATCCGCGCGTAGGCACAAATTTCCTTTAAGCCCACAAGGGCCGTGGGGCTGGTTTTCATGCCGCCTCCTTTTTCCTGTCCGTCTTACCAATTTCCATGGCTCACATCCTGTCCCGCCAGCCGGGAACCCTGCGCCCCTTCTCCGGCCTTTCGTCCTTCGGTCTCCGGGGCGGAGGCGGTGCGGCTTCTTCCACCACATTCACCCGATCCTGAAGGAGGTTCACCCCGCCGCCGGGCCATTCCCACAGGGCCTGGGCCAGAGCGATGCACTCGCAGTCCAGAAAATGATTGTCCTTCCGAAGCTGCACCCAGACCTGCCGCCCCGCCTCTTCCCGAAGCTCTTCCGCCGTGATCTGGCGCAGATAGTCCGATCCTTCGGCCACGCCTTCATGGAGATAGCCCGCATGGCCACGGCCCTGAATGGCGTTTTCCAGACGCTCGAAAAAGGAGGTCTTGAGCCGGTTGGGGTCCAGCAGCATGAGGCGCGCGCCGGAGCGCAGCTTCTTGCCGGATCGGGTCTGACGCAGGGGGTTTCCCAGCTTGCTGAAGGTGGGGAGGCTGGTGGATGCGCCCTTGGTCACCCAGACCTGACATCCCCGGCAGAGGCCCCATCGGCTGTCCAGCCAGAGATAGGCCTCGTCCCGCATGGTCTGGCCCGTGTCGTAGGCGTTGCCGCCGGAATCTCTGGCCGCCCGCCAGATTTTCATCCGCAGGCCCGGTTCTCCGTCGATGGGCCAGCTCCGCTCATACAAAAGATGATCCAGATCCGCCTCGTCCGGCGAGAATCCGCTTTCCACCAGCCAGGAGTTGAAGTGCCTGTCCCAGCCCCGAACCACCCAGAAAAAGCCCCCGTGCTGCTGATCGATGCCGCAGGTGAGGGCCACGGCCTCGTTTGCCACCATGCCGGGGGCAAGGGCGCAGCGGGCCTTGAGGGCTTCGGCCTCGGAGGTGGATTCCAGAACAATCTTCCAGGGTTCGGCGGCGTAGTTGTTCCAGAAATCCCGCAGGGCGGATTTGCTGGTAAGCCCCCGGAGAAAGGAGGCCGCACATTCCGAAAGGGTCACAAAGAGGGAATTCCATCCGGGAAAATGCACACCCACACGGCTGGGGCGGGAAGATTGCAGGGCGGATGCAATGGAAAGGCCCTTGTCTCGGGAGCGCCATCTGCCGTGGCGCACGGCCATGTCCCGCTTTTCATCGTCCCAGCGGGAGGGGCAGTGGCTGCACTCGTACCAGGCCAGATGCTGGGACTCCACCCGGGAGGCATCCGCAGCGCTGCCTTCGGGCCATCGGATGCGGCTGAAGGCCATCTTCTGCTCCCTGCCGCAGTCCGGGCAGCGGACGTGCCAGTCAAAGATCAGCTCCGCCTCCTCTTCCATGAACTTCCAGATGGGGCCGTTCTCCGTGGTGGGCGTGGAGAGCATGAAGATCTTCGCCCGTCCCAGACGGCGGAAAGTGGTGGTGCGCTTTTCCGCAAGCTCGATGGGCCCGGCCTCGGCCTTGTTGGAGGTGAAGGGCATGTACTTGTCCACCTCGTCCAGCACCACGGTGTCGGCGGGGTCCGAGGCAAGGCTTGCCGGAGATCCGGACCACCCGATCTTGATCCATGTATGGGCCAGCTGCACCGACAGCCCCTGCACATCATCCACATACCCCGTGAGGTGCCGGGACAGCTGCCGGGTATGGCGGATCATGGGCACGATGCGCTTTTTCATGACATTGCGGCCCGTGTCCTTGTCCGGATACACAAAAATCACCTTGGCGCTCTGCTGATCTATGCGGGAACCCACCATGTTCAGGGCGGTTTCCGTTCCTGCGGACTGCACGGACTTGCACAGCCCCACCTTCACCACAGAGGGAAAATCCAGAATCTCCATGATGCCCTCGGCCCAGGGCGCGTTCTCGTGCCGCCACGGGCCTTGGATGGCCGAAAGGGAGACGTAGCGGTATTTTTCTGACCAGTCTGCAATGGACATGGGCGCTGGACGGCGCATCACCCGCCTCACCCCCGGCAGGGGCTGAAAACGGATGCTGTGGCCTGAATGGCGGATGACGCTGCGGTAGGTCTCCGGCATCCAGGAGGGGACGGGCTGCTGCATTTCCATGGGTCATCCTTCTTCCAAAAAATCCTTTTCATCATCCGCGTACTTCAGCTCAAAGGCTTCCGTGCGGGAAAGCCGGTGCATCATGGCATCCCACTCCTGACGGAGCAGATCCCGGCCAAGGTTGGCCTTGGAGCCGTCTCCGCCCACCATGCGGGAGATGTCCGGCATGAGGCGGTCCATGAGCTGCTTGGCCGAGGTGTCGAGGATCTGAAGCAGGCCCACCAGCATCTGATCCACCTCGTTTCTGTCCACCAGCTTCTTTTTCTCCCGTGCCAGCTGAAGGGCCACCATCTCCCTTTTCTGGGCCATCAGCTCCAGAGCCAGAGCCCGCTTGGCGGCGTTGTCCTTTTCCAGCTGACGGGCGGCGGTGATGGGGCTGCCGCCATCGGTCTTTTCCAGCTCCACCCTGGTCACATAGGCCAGAACTTCCGTTTCCGTAATGGGCTGGCCCTTTTTGTAGCGGATCAGCCCGCTCTTCTGATCCTGATAGAGCTTGGTCTTTTCGATGGAAAAGCCCTCTCCCTGCAAAAACCGCAGGACGTCCATCAGGGTCTTGAACTCCCTTTCAGGCGGGGTCTCCTCCATCCCTTCTCCTTCCATGACTTTTAAACCCACAACCTGCGCGAGGCCCCTGTAAGCGGGAACCTTTGTGCGCTCCTTCCGGCCTCTTCAGCCGGGTGTCTGCCAGCCCGATGGTCGGGCTTTTTGGGGTGTGCAGCAGCGTCAGCATTCTGACGGATATCAGCCCAAACAGACTGGAATCACGAACTTTTCCGTTTTCCGTTCCGTTTTCGACTTTCACTGTGCACGAACTTCGCGCTCCGCGTCCCCGTGGAGGGCCGGGGGCCGGGTAGTACCTTGGCCGGTTCAACGACGCTGGTTTCCGTGGGGGGCTGCCAGTGGCAGGCCCAGCCCGCCGTGGTCCATCAGCTCGTACAGATCCGGCAGCGCAGCCTCGACCAGTGTCAGAGCCTGCCGGTAAAACTCCCATCGCTCCGGCTCCTCAGGCGTAACGCCGGGCCTGGCTCTCAGGATGATCCGCCAGTGCGGATCTCTGGCCAGAGAAATGCCCATGGGTTTTGACCGCAGGAACTCGGACAACGCCACCACGGCGGGAAAGTCCCGCCAGTGCGTCTGCCCCGTGCATCCAGGTGCTTGTCCATCCCGAGTCACACCAGTGTGTGTCGGCAGTCCAGCCGTGACCGAACTGTGGTTTGATGCGCTTGCCTCTCGGACGCCAGTGGTGCTGACGCTGCTTACTTCCTCCGGGGAAACCCCCTCCTCGAAAGCCTGCGGTGCTTGTCCATCCCGAGTCGCACCAGTGTGCGTCGGCAGCCCCGCCGTGACCGGGCTGTGGTTTGATGCGCTTGCCGTTTCTTCGCTCCCCGTGGAGAGGATTTGCCCCCCGGTAAACCGGCTGAGCTGAGGGTATTTTTCAAGAAACATAAAATACCCCTTTATTTTCAATGGCTTTGCCACTAAAAAGTTTTTGAAAAATGCCCGTGTCCAGGTAACTTGGTTTAAGGCATTTTTGTTTTTCTTTTATTTTCAAGATTTTATAGTCCGTGTCCACCGTGTCCAGGTAAATCTCTATTAAACTACTATGAGTCTTCGCTTGGCTTGTAGCTTGGTAGAATAACCCCCTCGCGCATGCGCGTATTTCGGAAGTTACCTGGACACGGTGGACACGGCTTGCAATATTCTGATTTTTTTGGAAATCTGAAAACGCCGTAAACGTGTTTACCTGGACACGGGCTGGACATTTGGCCAGTTTACCTGGACACGCCCTGCCCCGTGGGGGGGGGTGGGGGAGAGAGGGGGCCATCATATGACACCCCTATCCACGTGAGCCACACCATCAAAATGCCTCTGGCGGCTACCGCCTCGTTCGCCGGGACGGGTTTCCTTGACGTGGGGCAGAATGGTCAAAAGCTCTCTGGAAAAATGCACGATGTTCATAGGATGAAATCCATACCCCGTGCAGTACAGCCTGTAACGATCATACAGGCCCTTCTTGCTCACGCTCAGGCCCTGCCCATCATATTCCGGCTGCGCCAGGCACTCTTCATCCACAAAGGCCTGTACCGGGTTATTGGCAAACTGGTATTCCACCAGCGTCCGGTGGATGTCATCCGAATGGGTGAACCCTCCCTGCAGCCGCAGCCGCTCCAGCCCCACCAGCGCCCACAGCAGAATACCGGGCAGCTCTGCTATCAGAATCGCCCTCAGGTTTTTCTGGATGGCCTTGCCCTTGAACTGCCTTTTAAATTTGATGGGCAGGATGCGCCGATAAAAACCGTCCGAGTTGTCCTTGACCTTTGGCCAGCGGTTGTTGGCAAACATCAGCTTGACGTAGGGGGAAAAATCGAAAACGTCTTTAAATTTGAAGGACGCAGAAATTTTGTCACCGGAAACGATGGCCTTGAACCAGTCGGATTCAAAGGCAGCCCCCTCGGTCTCGGAGGCGGTGTTCAGGAGTTTTCCTATCAGCGTGGCCCTGTAATGCTCTTTGGCCATGTCCGCCATATTGACCGCCGATGAATTGCGCTCCCCGATCAGCTCCTGAATGACGTGCAAAAATGTTGATTTGCCATCGCTGCCCGGCCCGATCAAAAACATGGCCTTTTCATGGCTGGTGTCACGGGTGAGGCAATACCCGAACCACTCCTGCACCACTTTTATGGTTGCCATGTCCTGAATGGTCTCTGCCAAAAACTGCTCCCAGCGCTCGCATCTTGCATCAGGATCGAAGGATACTGGCAGCCTGTAGGTGTTTAAATACTCTTTGGTATGGGGCAAAAGCTCCGCCGTGGAGAGGCTGAGCATGCCATTTTCAAGGGGCACCAGATCCGGATTGTTGTCCAGCTCCTGCTCCGCAGGCATGGCCGCCATGACAGCCACCTGGGACGTGGCATCGGATATTCTCGCCATGGTGGATTCATCCTGTAGCAGGGCCTGTGCCCGCTGCTGGATCACCACTTCACTGATGCTGGCCCAGTTCTTCCCGTTCCACCTATATAAGGTCTTTGTTTTGGTATCGAAAATCAGGGGGTTTTCCCGGTACAGCTCCCGGGCGAGTTTCGCATGCTGAAAAGAGCGGCCGGAAAAAAACCGCTCTACGGATTCAGGGCGACCCGGCTCGGAAGCCATGACTGGACTTTCCCCCAGAAGGGCTTCCAGTTCGGAGGCGGACCGCCTGTGCTTTGCAAACCAGTCCGTCAGATCCTGGCCACCACCCTCGGGCCACGCACCATCCACCCGGCCCATGAAGTCGGGCCATTTTAAAACACGAACCGACGCCGCCACCTTTGACAGAGAAGCCGCTGCTTTGTCGGCCCCCCGAATCCCTGCGCCGTCGGCATCATAGGCCAGCACCACATCCCGGCCCTCAAAGTTTAAATTGAACTGCTTTTTCCAGCTCAGGGCACCCGTGGTCTGGGTGATGGCATTTATTCCGTGGCTCCGGGCGCAGATCACGTCCGGCTCGCCCTCACAGATCCAGACAGGGCCATCAGTCAGCGTGGAAGGATGCGGCCAGAGGCGGCTTTCTCCCATGCCCTTGGCAACGGAAAGGAGCTTAAACTCCCTGGCACCGGGCATGTATGAGCGGATGTTCCGGATTTCCCCGGAATCGTCCCGCACCGCAAAGGCTATTCGGTTTTTGTACCTGTCATCTAGAAAACCACCGACCTTGGGATTCCACCTAAGGGTTTGCAGTCTGAGGTCCAGAGATGTGATCCCGTCCTCGGTCCATGCCCTGTCCCGGCACAGACGGGAGCACATCTCCGGAGGCAGAGGGGGAAACTGATCCCACGCCGCTGCCATTTGCTCTGTCGTTGGCACACTGCCACCTGCTGGCTGATCCTGTGGCTTGTACTGGCCGCAGAATGCCTGAAACGCCTCCTTCGGGGATGCCTTGCCCTGGGCATGACCCCATAATTTAATGAGATCACCGGCGGCACCGCAGGCCAGACAGTTGTATGCGTCTTTTCCCGGAGAGTAAGAAAAGGATGCGTTTTTGTCGTCATGGAAGGGACACAGGCCCCGCAACTCCTTTGCGGTGCTGCTGCGGGAATCTTCCTGAAAACAGCCCCTGGCGATGACTGCCCGCTCTTCGGGATTTAAGAATTCAACGGCTTTTCCCATAACTTTCTCCCTGCCCGGCTAACCAGTCAAACCGGCGTCCCGTATTTTTGCTCAAGCCTGTCTGCATCCAGATCTGCCATTCTGGCCTTGAGGAGCATCACGCGCTTTTCAGGGCCTTCAAGGTTCAGGGCTTTTCGTTTCATAAGCTGAGACAAAAGCCTTTTTCTCTTGATTGTCAAAGCGATGACATTTCCCATTCTCCCCCCTGCCGTATGGTGTCTTCAAAGAGTCTTCGTACTTCCATGACCTCGGTTTCCAGACGACCGATGAGCCGGGCGGTTTTTACTACTGTGGCCGTTTCTTTGGATTTAAGCCCTTCCCGAAGATGCTGGAGCAGGTTGCCCGTGTGGATGACCACATCTTCGATTTCACGGCTGAGGCTGTCCGTCTGGGGTGTGGCCAGATCAGAAACCGGCACCAGACGCCATCCCGGCGGTTCCAGCAGCATTTTGATGGTGGGACTCTGGGTCACGGCAAAGGCGGCGCGGATGGCCCGGATGTCCGGAGTGCGGCGGGGATCGGCGCAGTATTCATAGACGGTGCGTGCCGCCATGCCTGCCATGGTGGCCACCTGCGGAACCAGCACCTGATCTTCACGGTTCTGGATCAGGGCTTCATACAAAATGGCGTTGATGTCGCTCATGGGCGCTCCTTTGACGGGCCTGTTTTTCCCCTGAAAAAAGAAAAATAATCTCCGCAGAAATAAATGAAATTTTTGCGTTCACCCTGCCTTTGAATCCACATATTCTTTTTCCGGCTGCTGACCAAAGGCGGCAAGGCAGTCCGGAAGGGCTGGTCTGTCACCGGAAAGTCTGGCCTTGAGGTAGCTTTCCACCTCCGGCCAGTGGGCCTCGATGATGGGCCATGGGTTGCCGTAGCGTTCGGGCCACATGAAGTGGTAGGGCGGTATTCCCAGCGAATCCCCAAGCAACAGAGCTTTATTGGGTCTTGGAAGACATTCACCGATTCTCAAACGACGGACATGAAGGGGGTGTTGTCCCAGAATTTCTGCCAGTATTTTATGGTTTATTCTTTTTTTCATGGCTCCACTTTATTTTACAACAAAAGTAAGGTCAAGATCTTTTATTACACCTAAAGCATTTTATTGCGATTGTAAAGTTTGAGATTTTTTTTTACGTTTTTTGTATAAGGGGAATATGAATACACGAGACCACATATGCGGCATTATTAACAGGCAGATGCAGAAGCTGAATGTTTCCCCTCAGGACCTGGCAGCTGTTACGGGAGATACTCCCACGTCTGCATACAGGTGGAGCCGGAACGCTCTGCCCAGACCTGATAAGATTCCGGCCATTTGTGAGTTTTTAAAAATATCCCCTAATGAGCTTTTTGGATTTAAAGAAAATTCAGACGCAGTTTCCTGTCAGGATCAGGATGCCTGCAACGGGAATACTCCGGCTGTGGGGGGGAAGATGATTATGGATGAGTCCATCAGGCAGATGTATGAGGAAAGAATATCAGACCTGCGAAGGCAGGTGGAGCTTTTTGCCAAGACTGTGGAAAGGGAGACGCTCCGTTCGGAAAAGCAGGAATCTCAGCTTGAAAAGCTTCAGGCAACCGTAGAAAAACAACAGGAAATGATCACAGCCCTCCTTCAGGAAAACTCCGACCTAAAAACCAGTACCTTTCAGGTTGAATCCGAAATCCGAAAAAAAGCCTCGGGGGAATAGCAGCGACTCACAAAGGCCTCGCAGTTTCCATGGAACGCCGCAGCGGTTCAGACCGCAGGCAGTGTCCGGAGAATGTGGGCATGGAGCGTCGTTCCGGTCAGGAGCGGCGACAGGCGCAGAGGGAAACTTCTAACCTCTTTTTTGTGAGTAGCCTTATCCGCAAGGCATTCGAAGAGTGGATGGAAAGGCACGGTGTTACAGACGTTATCCGTCTGGTTTCAGACAGAAAAAGAATCCGAAACTGCCAGTGGGAACTCTGGGAAGAGCTGTTGGGCTACAGTCTGAAGAAAATGGATCTTGCCAGAGACATCTACCTGAAGCCCGAGCAGAGGGATGACATTTTTGAGGAGGTAGAGCGGGAGGGCTATGCCTGTCGCACCGTGCATATCACCCGTGCGGATGGCCGTGTGGTGGATATGGATATCATTTATTGCAGGCATGAAAGCGGGTATTATTATACCTTTGTAAAAATACTTTAAAGCAGAAAGAGGAAATCAGGTTCTGATTTCCTCTTCTTTTTTTGAGTCGGGGTATGGGAGCAGGTTCAGTCCCGGAATAAAGCGAAAATCTTTTTGGTTTTTTGAAATAAAAGGGAGGTCCGAAGTCAGGGCTGTGGCCCCGATCAGGGCATCTGGAATCATAAGCCCATGGCTGAGGCGATATTGCTTCAGAAGTCTCAGGGCTGTGCCGCAAGCGGAGTTATCCAATGGCAGGACTTTGAATTTTTTCAGAAAAAGATCTAAGCTCCGCAGCTCTGTTTTATTTCTGCACCCTACTACCAGTTCCATATATGTAATAATACTGATGGCAACGCCTGTATTTTTCTCAAGTGAAAAAAGGCATTGCACCGCCGTATCTATCCCCTTTGCGGCATCAATGAGAATGTCCGTATCCAGAACTGTTCTTTTCATCAAGTCCATTCCCACTCCATTCTTTTTGTCTCGTATTCCGGACCCACTCAGAGCTGTCCTTCATATCCTCTCTGTCCTGCCACATTCCTATAAACGGCTCTTTTTCCAGAAGGTGAGATTTTTTTTGTTTTTTTTCCTTTTTTTCCGGGTACCGGGTTTTAAGGAATGCAACAAAATCCATCACCTGTTTTTGTGCTTCTGGCGGCAGGGATACAAATTCACGAATCAGTGCTGAATCTTTCATGCCTCCCCCTTATTCTTAAGGATTTCAAAGCTCTGTTTCTGTTCAAGGATATCACGCTGTTCTGGTGCTTTGAAAGGGTTAAAGTTTGTTTGTGCCAGAAAAGGGAAGAAGAGGTAAAATAAATTTACATAAAACGCAATTTTGTTCTTGGCAATCTGAAACCAAAACACCAAAGTCAATAAAAATGATTTTAAAGAAGTTTTTTGGTTTTTAAGTTTAAAGTCCCTGCACGGCGGCCACCGTACAAGGGCTGATACAAAACCACAATAAAGGGAGAATACCCATGACCCCAATCCAAGTCAACGGCTTTTCAATGAAGGGACGACGGCGGGAAGTAATGGCTGTAATGGTCAGCCTGAAACGCCGTCACCGCACCACCGGAGATCTTCTCCGGTCCATGGCCCCCACCTCCACGGCGGAAGCCGCCAGAGTGCCAATCCATAACGGTCTCTGGATCTTCCCGCCCACCAGCACGGATATCCACACCATCACAGGAGGTGCCGGATGATCTTCGCAGACCCCAAAGAATGCAGAATTGAAAGAACGTCCTCCACAGCAGCTCTGATGGGACCGGATGGCCATGCCCTGATATTTATGACTGAAAAAGTGACGGACAGGCAGCTCTGGTACATTCTCGACATCCTGAACATCACCTATGAGTTTGGCTGGAATATGGGGAGGGCGTGTCAGATGTCGTCTCTTCTGGATAGAGGAACCCTGAGCGTACAGGAGGCATCATGATTGAGTTGACACAGCTTGAGGCAATGGCTCTCGAAACTTTCCTCGATGTTCACTGGCCAGCATTTCAGGCCGTGGCCTCTGATTTTCTCTCCCCTGAGGAAATGGATGAGCTGGTCCGCAAACTCGAACAGGCTACGGAGGCATCATGAAAACAGATGCGATGGAGATGGTCTCTCGGGTCTACGAAGCCTGCGGAGAGGCACTGGAAAAGGAGAGGGCCAGACGGGAGGCAAAGGAACGCAGTCTGGTCCGGGAACAGGTTTTTCGTAAAACCCATCAGAAATGAGGAGGTCCCATGTATGTCTCCCTCACCGAACACGCCGAACGCCGTATGCGGGAACGCAACCTCGGCCTGACCCATCTGCTGGCCGTGCTGTCTGCGGGGGTGGCCATGCCCAACCGGGATGGCCGCATGCTGCACCGTCTGGAAGATTTCTGCGTCATATCCAGCCGCAGCCATAACACCCTGCACATCATCACCTTTTACCGCTTGCGGAGAAGTCATGGAGCAAAGCCCAGACGCCCACTGGCCATGGCCAGAACCAAGGGCATTGCCAGAAAAAGCGGTCTTCGGGATCCCAATTTAAAGCGTAAACTCAAATCCGGCCACATTCACTGCCTGTGGCCCGCAGCCTGAGGAGAAGCCATGCAGCCTCTCAGAATTGTTTCAAAGGAGCTGGATATCCCGGTTCCCACCCTGCATTCATGGGTACGCAGCGGCAGAATTTCTTCGGAAAAAAGCCCCGGCGGCGAGCGCCTTGTATCGGCGGATGAAGTCCGCAAGCTGCCCCGGTTTCTGAGGCGATCCGCCCAGCCCCCGATACCGGATGAAGATGCGGCAGACATCCGGGAAGCCATGCGCCTTACGGGCTGGCATTCCACCACCATCAATAAAAAAGCCGTCAGAAATGAAATCCGGAGCTGCATCACATTCCGGGGAGGCAGGCTTTTTTCCAGACAGCAGCTGCTGGAAATTCAGAAGGCTCAGGGCAGGGCCAGAGAAAGGGCAAAGATCCTGCACCGGGGCCGGAAAAAATGCGCCTGCTGCGGCAGGCAGCCGGTGGCACCGGGGCTGAGAATGCTCTGCAGAAGCTGTTATCTCAGGGGAGATGAAAGGAGTGAGGTGTGAAAACAGGAAAGGCGGATGGAAATATGAAAACACTTAAGGATTAAGGAGGAAGGCCATGTTTGAATGCCCATGCTGCCATCAGAAAACAAAAAGTTTAACCATCAACCCCTTATTTATCCACGCCATGCTCCGGGGGGATGCCTGCTGCGTTACCTGCGTCCATTGCAGCATAGCCTATTTTGCCCGCATAGAGGCTGTCTGTCTGGCATCTACTGACCCGGATTTCGTGGGTAGTACACCCGCTCCATATCGGGGAGCTGCGGATATTCCCCACACACGATATCATCCATGATGGTACGGAACCCCTCCATGGCAGACAGCAGGGCCTCGGCTTTGGCGTCTGCCCGAGGGTAGACTTTACGCAGGGGCTGCACAATATCCATAATCCTGTCCCTGAGCTCGTAAAATTCAGCACCATATTTTTTGTGATCATCCAGACTGATTTTTTTCATTTTTACACCTTATATATATGGAGGGTTTATGTACCTGACACGCAAAGAGGTCGCCGCAAAACTCAAGATATCCCCCGCCACAATCTATAACCTCATGAAATCAGGGGAGCTGCCCCAGCCTATCCGGTGGAGCCGGACGGTGCTGCGCTGGCCTCTCCGGGAGATAGAAGAGTATGAGCAAAGGGCGCTGGATGCCAGAAAGGTCATCCCCAGGCAGCCGCCAAAACCCATAGGCAGGCCCAGAAAGCACCCCATAGTGGGACCGGAGGCGGGTCAATCGGCGGTCCACTGAGCCCACGGGTCCACCCCGTCTACCGGACTGGCGGATGCAGGCGCAGGCAGCAGCCGTACCTCATCCAGCCAGTCCGCCCAGGCCTGCATCATTTCCCGCCGCGGATCTAAAAAAGTGGTCCGGTTGTACGCCCGCCCCAAGGCATCCCTCACGCTGTGCCCCAGCTGCATTTCCACGATGTCCACAGGATAGTTCATTGTTTCCACCAGATGCGTCCGGGCCACAGCCCGCCACCCGTGGGATGTCATCCTGCCCCTGTATCCCAAAGAATCCAGCGCACCCTTAATGGCCGTGTTTGACAGGGGCTTATCCTTGGCCCGAAGCGATGGCAAAACGAACCGGCCCTCCCCCGTGAGGGGTTTTAATCCCGCCAGGATTTGCATGGCCTGACGGCTCAATGGCGTGATCATCTGCGTCCGTGTTTTGGCCGACACCCACACCCACTGGGTCTTTGCCGGGTCGATGTCGGGCCAGCACATATTCAGCATCTCCCCTGGCCTGCAAAAAATCAACGGCAGCAGCCGGGCCGCAGCGGTCACGATGGGGGTTCCCTGGTAGCCGTCCAGTGCCCGCAGCAGCCCCGCCAGTTCCGACACGTCCAGGATTGCCGGATGGTGCACGACTTCTGCCGCAGGGAGTATCCCTGTCAAATCCCGTGTCGGATCCCTCTCAAGCCTGCCCAGGGAAATACCATACCGGAAGATGAGCGACAAAATGGACTTGACCCTGTGGGCCGTTTCGACATGCCCCCTTGCCGCAATCCGCCGCAGAACCTCCAGCACCATCGGCGGGGTAATGTCCTCTGGCCTGTGTTTTCCAAGGTAGGGCAAAACCAGCTTATTGAGGCGGGATAAGTTCCGGTCTGCATGCGCCGGGACCACCTGCGTGGCGTGTACCGCATGGAACCAGTCCATTGCCAGCGCCTCAAATCCATTCTTGCCGCTGGCCTCATTTCTCGCAGCCTGCTTCTCCTCAGCAGGGTTTATCCCGTGCGCTATTTTCAGCCTGAGATTTGCCAGTATCAGACGGGCGTCCTTTACGGAAACCTCCGGAAAGGGGCCGAGCGTGTGCTCCTGGAGCTTCCCGCCCACCCGCAGCCGGGCTTTCCATGTTTTTGTGCCTGACGGGTACACGTTCAGAAAAAGGCCATTGCCGTCGGACAATGCGTACCGTGATTCCCTCGGTGCCGCATTGTCGCACTCAATGGCCGTGAGCTGGTTTTTTGTTGCCATATCGCCACCTTCCCCCTGTGTGTGTTTTGCGTGTGTCCGTGTGTCCGGATTTTGCCAGAACACACACAGGACTATCAAAACAAGGCGTGCTGCACCATGTTTTTGTGTGTTTCTTGTGACAGTCTTAAGATGGTGTAAGCCCCAAAAACCCGCATAAAATCAGGAAAACGGGCACAAAAAAAGCCACCCGAAGGTGGCTTAATTTTAAGGAATGGTGGAGGCGGCGGGAATTGAACCCGCGTCCGAAGACTATCCATGACAGTATCTACATGCTTAGTTCAGAGTTTGATTTTAGTCCTTGCCAACGCCTCTGAACTGGCTGTGGTTCGGACGATCCTGCTGATTTAACCTGAAAAACCGCAGGCAGATTTTTCAAGCGGTCCCGCGAGTCGACGCCCCGTTCCAGCACTGCGGGAGTGTGCTGGCAGGACGGTAGCTATGCAGCTACAGCGTAGTTATAATCGTCTGCGATTACTTTAGGTACCGCTGTTTTACGAGCCTGCGGAGAGCTCGGCATGCAACCCTCACTTCAACATCCCCGTCGAAGCCATGTCGCCCCCAAATTTTAAAGAACAATTATTTCATGGTGCAATCGTAACAAAATACATAAAAGCTGTCTGTATTTTAGGTCATGGATATTGACCCGTTAAGATCAGTCACACCGGATAATAAGACTACAGGGCTTAGGAGAACCTGTCAATCATTATCAAACAATTTTCAGGGCAATCAAATCGGCAGACCAAATGGTCAGCAGTGGAAAATTTGAAAGTGGGAAAGGTTACGGGAGAGAGTATTTTTATGTCTTTTCAATGCTGGGCGAAGTTTAAGGAAGGGTAGCATATCCTTAATGCCCGAAAGGTGGGCATCCGGAATCAAAAGTACAGGGATCCAGTCTGCGCAGGAGTGACGGCAAAGGTTTGATGCATGGAGTTCCATCTGAATTCTGCCATTTTCGAAGCTTCTCTGATGGGTTTCAGTTCTGGCTCTTCAAGGGCTTTCTGGGCAAGGAGACTTTTAAGGGCAGGGGAAATATAGTCTTTAAAAAAGCTTTTGTTTTTCCTCTTCCATAAAAAGGAGAAGGCACCGAGGATCTGAAGGTTGCGGCAGAGGGCTGCGTACCGGTATCCGGTACGGAAGTTTTTGGGGTGGCATCCTTCCTTTTCCATAAGATATGTGCATTTTTCCAGAAGATTTTCCTGAGTATCACAGGGAAGTCCTGCATAGGGGTCGATCAGCAGGGCGGCAAGATCATACTGCAGCGGTCCCTGCATGGCTCCCTGAAAGTCTATAATACGGATTTTTTCATTGTGGATCATAATGTTACGGCTTTGTAGATCTCTGTGTATGAGTCCTGTGCAGCCGTATACAAGGGTTTTTTCCGCAAGGTGGTGAAAGGCGCATGTAAGCCCTTCAGGCAGAGTCTTAAGTCCCAGCAGATCTTCAAGGAAAGCTTTTTGGAAATATAAGCATTCCCGCTCAAGAATCAGATTCTTATTATAGGCAGGAAAGGTAAAGGCCATTTCAGGTATGAAGCCTGAGAGGGCTTTTTTCATTGCAGGAATAAGTGTAAGGATATCTTCATAAAAGGGCAGTGTTTTTTCTGCACCCCAAGAAAGTATGCGGTCGTGTAGCCTTTCATCTCCGAGATCTTCCATGGCCACAAGACCTGCAAAGATATCTCTGCCAAAAATTTTCGGAACAGGTATGTGGCTGGCAAGATGCTTAGCAATGGAGGCGCAGGCCATGGCTTCCGAAGGCAGGCTCAGTCCCTGTATGCCGTGATCGGCGATGATACAGCTTTTATCATCTTCCCATCCGATGCGCCACCACTTCCGGTCCGATCCGTCTCCGGCCAGTGCCTGTTTCCTGTAAGCTGCACTTCCCCCCCTGATGGAAAGCAGCAGATCTTCCATGGCTGCTTCAGAAAAGCGTTCAGATGTTCCAAGGTCAGACCAGGTGTATGAAGGGGGAAGTGTATAGGCAAGGGGATTTTTGCCTGCATTAATCATGGATCGGTAGGCATCAATGGAGGAGAAAATTTCTCCTGTGTCAAAAAAGGAAAGGGCTTCGGGCGATAGCAGCTGAATACCCGTAAAGGCCATGCGTCTGCATTCCGGGGCAACGCTGTCTTCCCTGAAACCTGCGATGTGTTCTCCACGAACCGCTACATGATTTAAGTCTGAAGAAGCTGAAAGAACCAGTGTTGCCATGGCCTGTTTTTTGAGGTGAAAGGCTTTGAGTGCAGAAAAGTCCATATCTGTTTTGATATCGGCATTCAGGATCAGCATGGGTTCATTTGTGAAAAAATCCTTCATATTGGCAATGGCACCGCCTGTGTCCAGAAGTTTTTTTTCTCTGCGGCAGAATACAGGTATGGGCCAGGATTTCTGGAGGATATGATTTTCCAGCAGCTCTGCCAGATGATGGGTGTTGATGAGGATGGCGTCCATTCCCTGCTCAGCCAGCTGAAAAATCAGGCGGTCGATAATGGGAATTCCACCTGAGGGGAAGAGGGGTTTGGGAAGATGTTCTGTATGGGGTTTCAGCCGGATCCCCCGGCCTGCGGCAAGGAGAATGGCGCGCATGGACAGCTTTCAGGTCTTTGGATGGAGAATGTTTTAAAGGGGCTGTCCCATGTATTGGTCAGCCCCATGCATTATCAGGTTACTATAAGGTTGATGTAATGTTGTATGCGGTTGGCATGGGCTTCTATGGCTTCCTTGTCTTCGGAGCCTTCAAGTTCTGAGCGCAGGAAGTAGGCAAGGCCGTTTTTGTAATTGACACCGGAGAGGGCTTCAATCCGGTTGATCTCTCCGCGTTTGCTCATGCGCTGGCCCATGGCCTGGATTTTTTTAAGCCGATTTTTGGGGTCCACCGTGTCTTTGGGATAGCGCATGAAAAAGTTGAGTACCACCCAGTAGGATTCCAGATAGGTGAGAAGGAAGGCGGAAAACAGTTTGAGTTTGCGCAGTCCGGAAGCTGTAACATTATAGGTGTCCGGAAGGGTTGGGTGGGGTACCAGTATGGCATCATCAATGAAGGCTTTGAGGTTTTTGCGGACAAGTACCTCGGCACTGCGGTCCGGATCCTGAAAAAATTCATCACTGAAAAATTCTGTAAGCTTGGCATAGGTGAGGTGCAGGTCCGATGAGGTGAACTGCAGGGCATCCTGTTCCAGAATGGCAAGGGATGTGTAGGCAGCAGGTATAAAAAAGGCAATTACATTGTTTTTATAGTAATCCAGTATGGGTCTTTTGGATTCATTGAGTACAATGCGCAGATCTTCGCTGATTTCCGTGGCAGAGTCCACAAAGCCCCTCTGTACAAAGGCTTCGGCCACCTGACGCAGGGCGTAGTCGGGGTTGACCTGCAGGGTGTCTGCCATGCGTACATTCATACGGTAGAGGTATGAAAGGTAGGCTTCCATCACCTCCTCCAGTCGGGCATAGGGAATGGTGGGCTGAAAAAGGTTGAGCAGGGCTCCTGCCACAATGCCATAGGGTGTGGCTACGCTTACCTGATTGATGGAGTGGAGGCAGCGGTAGGCAAGATCGTTGCATACCTCCTGATGGGCTTCTTTGTCCAGTTCAGCGGGGTTGAGGTTTTTTTCTGCAAAGTAGTTATTCAAGGACATGGGTGTGTCGAAGTTCACATAGACTTTTCCGTAGCGGACTTTCAGCGATTTTCTGGCTTTTACAAGTTGTCCCATGCTTTCGGGTTTCTTTTCTCCGCCCCCCAGTTCATGGAGGTAGGATTTTTCTTCCAGTACGCGGTCGTAGCCGATGGAAATTGGAACTATGGACAATTCCGGAGCCACGCCCTTACCATAGGCAGAAAGGGTCTGGGAAAGTAGCCCCATTTTTGGGGAAAGAAGCTTGCCCGTACGGCTTCGGCCACCTTCAATGAAAAATTCAATGTTAAAGCCTTCTGAGAGGAGTGTTTCCACATAGGTGGAAAATATACGGGCATAGAGACGGTTGCCTTTGAAGGTGCGCCTGAGGAAAAAGGCACCGCCGCCCCTGAAGATGGGGCCTAAGGGCCAGAAACTTAAATTCTTGCCTGCAGCAATATGGGGACAGGGCATTTTATTGTGGTGAAACAGATATGAAAGTACAAGATAATCCAGATGACTTTTATGGCAGGGCACCAGAATCAGGGGGCCTTTTTTGGCAGCCTGCCTTACTTTTGCCAGGCCTTGCTGATCCACGGAGATTCCCTCAAAAATATTTTTGAGCATCCAGGTCAGGGCAAGGTCGTAAACCTTTATCCACCCCATGGAATAGTTGGCTGCAATTTCATCCAGGTAGTCATTGGCTTTTTTTCTTACTGCCGGCAGGTTTTTTCCGGACTCCCTGACTTCTTCTTCCAGGATGCGCTGCACTTTTTCGCTGGTGAGGATGGATTCAATCAGCTCTGTCCGTTGCTTAAGAACAGGGCCGGTGATGCTCTGGCGGTGGAGAGTGAATGTTTTCTGAAGCCTTCTGCGAAGCTGAAGGGTCTGGTTTTCTGTGGATAGTCTCTGAATCTCCGGCTCTGCCAAAAAATCTTTCAGACATAGAGGTTCGGAGAAATCCATGAAAACCTTTTGGTTGTTTCTGCCCATAAGGGTCAGAAGTCGCCGGATTTTTCCCGGATCTTCGGCAGAGCCAAAGAGAAGATCCATGATGGAATGGGTGTCCCTGTGGGGGTTAATGCCAAAGAAAAGGGTTTGGGGTATTATGTAAAGGGGTTTTTCTGTAATTTTTTGCAGGTCGATGAGGTGGCTGAATGCATCGGTTCTGGATTTTAAGAAGCGGCGCTCAAAACCTTTTTTGCTGGAAAGATAGATAAACCCAGCATGGCCTTCCGTGAGACGGTTGCGGTAAAATCCCATGGTGTAAGGGTCGGCAAAACGGAAATGGGTTAGCAGGTAAAGTGTCTGTATAAAAAAAATCCGGATTGTACGGAGAATTGACTGAAAAATAATTACTTTGTAATCCAGCCCGATGCGTGGAGCTGGCATGTCCATTTTCTGATAGCGGAACCAGGAGAAGAGAAATTCCAGGGTACTGCGTCGCGGAGTTGCATAAAGAACAATGGCATCCGAAGGAAGCCTATCCATGGTTTCCTTCAGCTCAGGTCCTGTCTGGATGTTACGGAAAAAAAACCGGAATATAAGGATGGAAAACCACCCTGCTTTTCTGTTCAAAACAGAGGTACGGTTTTCCTTCTCATGGGCCATTTGATCCCTGGACCATTTACGCAGGGAAAAGAAACGTTTTTTTTGAGGGAGTCCTGACTCAGGTGTTTCAGACATGGTAAATCCTTCTTTGGAAACAATGGGGAAAGGCTTTCCGTATCTTCCTTTGATACTAACTTATGCAGTAGCAGAGAAAGCTTCTACTGGCAACTTTAAAGGGATGCGCAGCTTCTTTATCTATGTCTTTTCAGGATGCCCGGCGGGGTACGGATTAACCTTTGAATATTTTTTTCATTGCGGGATAAAGTGGCTTGTGGCAAGGTCTGAAGGTCTGAAAGTATTTTCAGGCTTGTCTTGCTCTCAGGGCTGTGATATTTTCTCCAAAATTTATCAGGATTCAGAAGAACGTGGGTGTGTCTTTTGAAAAACAACCCCAAAGAGGGCGGTTATACATAAAAAATCTGAAAAACTGAGGGGTAATGTTTGTTAAGATTTTAAAACATTACTACAGACTGAAGGATAGTTTTGTAGATCGCCAGGAATGATAATTATTTTAAAGGAGGCTTGTTTCCAATGAAAACGTTAGTGGGTGGTGCGGTTGCCGCTGTTCTGGGTGTCATCGGTCTTGCGGTATGGTTTGGTGCATTTCTTCAGCTGATTGCAGGAGCTCTTCCGATCATGCTGCTGATCGGTGGTGGCCTTGCCCTTTACCTTGGTTTTGATGAACTCAAGGACAGCTGGAAAAACGAAGAGGGCGTGGAAGTAAAAAGCGAGAAAGATCGTATTGAAGAACTGGAAAAAGAGCTGGAAGCCCTTAAAAAAGCCTGATTCCATATCCTTTGCTGTGAAAGGGGGCTGCGCTTTATAGAGCGTTCAGTCCCTTTTTTTATTATGGAGATTTGTTCTTAAGCTTTTTTTGCTTTTTTCTGGCAGGAGATTATTCATGTCACGTCCTCTGGAAATTCTTGTGGTGGATGACAGCGCCCTTATCCGGAAGCTGATCCGGGAGGAGCTGCAGGCTGCAGGTTATCGGGTCAGCGAAGCGGCCAATGGATTTGAGGCACTGGCAAGGGCTGCGGAACCCCCTTCTCCGGATCTCATTACCCTTGATATTGATATGCCGGGTCTTGGTGGGTTTGAAACCTTCCGCAAGCTTCAGGAAGATCATTACCGCCGTTTTTTTACCCATGTGGAAGATGCAAGAATCCCGATTATTTTTGTCACGGCCAATGATACTTTGAGTATCCGGCAGAAGGGTTTTGCTCTGGGTGCTGCTGACTTTATAACCAAACCCTTTGGGAAAGGAGACCTGAAGGCAGCGGTGGAAGCAATTTTAAAGCCCCCCCAGCCCATGGCAGGGCTTACGGCCCTTGTGGTGGATGACAGTGACACAGCAAGGAATATTGTTGCGGAGAACCTTCGCAGGGAAGGGCTGCAGGTATCTGAAGCCGAAGACGGACAGGCTGCCTGTGAGATTCTGGCGGACAGGGAATGGGTCATGGATATTGTGGTAACAGACCTTGTCATGCCCAGGATGGATGGTATTAACCTCTGTCAGGAAATCCGCAAACATGAAGCCATGGAGGATGCTCCGGTTATTTTTCTAACGGCCCTTGCAGATCAGAAGGAACTTTTAAAGATATTTGCTTCAGGTGGTACGGATTATCTGGTGAAGCCCTTTTTCAAAGAAGAATTCCTTGCCCGGGTTAACGTGCATCTGGAAAGAACCCTTCTTACCCGAAAACTGCGTAAAAGCATAGTTGAGCTTAAGCATGTTCACCTTGAGAATGAAAAACAGCAGAAGCTGGAGGGTGCTCTGGGCATGGCCGCAACCATCTGCCATGAACTGAATCAGCCCCTTCAGAAAATTAGCGGATATTCAGAGCTTTTAAAAAACCTTGGTTCCTCTGAAAGAAAAGAAAATTTGTACGCGGATAATATTCTTCGGGCAGTGGAGGAGATGGGGAATCTCACCCGCAAACTCATGACGCTTACCCAGTACCGTACCCGCAAATATCCTGGCGGCGAGAGCCTGCTTAATTTGGATACCCAGGACCCTTCCGGCTCATAAGAAGATTTTGTACTTTATATGCAGGGTTTTATTTTTCCTTTGTATTTTCTGCATGGGTGGATAGCTGAATTTCTCTGAAGAGAAAGCATGCCCCGGATACAGATTTATCGACCTGTCCCGCCATATATTTTTTTGTCCCATAAAAAATATCTTCTTGCACTGAGAAAACTTTGTGTCTAGCTTTATGCTCAGGCAATTTTTTTCTTTATTGTTTCTGTTTATTCATGGAATATCCGGTGTTGTGCTGGTCCATATCCTTTATATATCATGTATATATCATGGAAAGGCAGGATTTTTATGCTGCGTAAGATTCGTTTGCCCATTACAGGTATGCACTGTGTCAATTGTGCCAATGGTGTGGAAAAGGCGGTTTCAGTCCTTGAAGGTGTACTTGGGGCAAGGGTGAATCTGGCTTCTGAGAACCTTGATGCGGAAATTGATCCGGAACTTATATCCCTTCCTGAGCTGGTGGATGCGGTAAAAAAGGCAGGTTTTCAGGTGCCTCTGGCCAGGCTGCGCATTCCTGTTACGGGTATGCATTGTGTCAATTGTGCGGGAGGTGTTGAAAAGGCCCTGTCCGCTGTTTCCGGTGTGTTCGAAGCAAAGGTGAATTTTGCCGGAGAAGAAGCCCATGTAGCCTATATCGCTGGAGAAACAGGGCCTTCGGAACTGGCTGAGGCCGTTCGGCAGGCCGGGTTTACGCCTGTGATGGAAGAAGGGGGAGGAGAGGCCCTTGAAGATGTGGAAAAGGCCGCAAGGGAAGCAGAAGTGGCGGAACAGAAGAAAAAATTTCTGGTGGGTGCGGCCTTCACCATACCTCTTTTCATCCTTTCCATGGGTCGGGATTTTAATCTGATGGGGGCATGGAGCCATGGGGCCTGGGTGAATTATCTGCTCTGGTTCCTTGCAACGCCTGTGATGTTCTACACTG
This sequence comes from Desulfobotulus mexicanus, assembly GCF_006175995.1. Lineage (NCBI taxonomy): Bacteria > Pseudomonadati > Thermodesulfobacteriota > Desulfobacteria > Desulfobacterales > Desulfobacteraceae > Desulfobotulus > Desulfobotulus mexicanus. Next base: position 1,309 of record NZ_VDMB01000034.1, on the reverse strand, counting down.
GTCTGGATTATTTCAGGGGCGGCTGGCAGAGTCTGAAAAATAAAAGTGCCAACATGGATGTGCTTGTCAGTATGGGGACTTCTGTGGCTTATGGATATTCTGTTTTTATAGTTCTTTTTTTCCCCACCGGTGGCCATGTGTATTTTGAAACCGCTGCGGTGATAATTACATTGATAAAGCTGGGTAAGCTCCTTGAGGCGGGAACAAGGGGGAAAAGCGGGGAGGCCATACGCAAATTGATGGATCTTTCACCTAAAATGGCCATACGCATGGAAGAAGGCCTTGAAGTGGAAGTTCCTGTTTCCGCAATCAGAAAGGGAGACCGTATTGTTCTGCGTCCTGGAAGTACTGTGCCCGTGGATGGTGTGGTGGAAGAAGGCCGCAGTGCTGTGGATGAGTCCATGCTTACGGGGGAATCCATTCCTGTAGATAAAAAACCCGGTGACATTGTGACTGGCGGCACCATGAACCATGGGGGTCGTCTGATTATGGTTGCGGAGCGGGTGGGCTCTGAAACGGTTCTTTCCGGCATAATCCGCATGGTGCGTGATGCCCAGGGAAGCCGTACCCGTGTGCAGGCACTGGCGGACAGGGTGGCTGCGGTTTTTGTGCCCGTGGTTGTGGCTGTGGCCCTTTTGACCTTTGCCATCTGGTGGCTTGCTGCGGGCGATGCCTTGGAGGGCATGGTACGCCTTGTGGCGGTGCTGGTCATTGCCTGCCCCTGTGCCCTTGGCCTTGCAACTCCTACGGCTGTCATGGCCGGTACGGGTCGTGCTGCGGAAAGGGGAATTCTCTTTAAAAACGGCATGGCCCTTGAGGATGCCGCAGAGGTGGATACGGTGGTGTTTGATAAAACAGGTACCCTTACCTTTGGGCTGCCTGAGTTGACGGATGTTTTGTCTCTGGATGCGGGTTTATCCGAAAAAGAGCTGCTTGCCCTGGGGGCTGCTGCGGAAAGGGGATCTGAGCATCCCGTGGGCCGGGCTGTGTTGAAGGCCGCAGAGAATGAAGGACTGTTTCTTCCCCCTACAGAAAATTTCAGCAGTGTGGGAGGTGCCGGTGTCAAGGCTTTGGTGGATGGTCATGCCATTTTAATTGGTCGGCCGGACTGGGTGGCGGATGAAGGTGTGGACATGGCATTCGGTGAAGGGGAAATTTTAAAGCTTCGCAGGGAGGGGAAAACCGTTCTGGCCCTTGGGATGGGAGGAAGGCTTGCTGGCCTTTTTGCCGTGGCGGACACCCTGAGACCGGAAGCTGCGGAAGTGGTGTCCCGTTTGAAATCCATGGGTATGCGTACGGTGCTCATGAC
>NZ_VDMB01000033.1 GCF_006175995.1 Desulfobotulus mexicanus | reverse complement strand
CCTAGTCTCGTGGGCTCGAAGATGTTTATAAGACCCAGCCCTCATCCTCTTCCAGGATTCTCATATCTTCGCCGCTTTCACCACCAGCAAGATTCAGCATCATMAGTGAAATRATCACTTCGCTGTCTGTAAAACCCTGCTTTTTATTGGCTCCGATCTTCATATGTTTTTCAATAGAATCCCGCAGACCCATGGCATGTATCAGATCCAGATAAAGCGGAAGACCTCCCAGTGCTGTTAATCCTACGCCTCTTTTTTCTTCTTCGTACTTGAATGGAAGGATGCCTTGTGTCATAATTTTTAAAATCCCCGTTGGTGATAGTTTTTGTTCGCAACAAATACTCTATCATACTGTTTTTACAGTAACAACGGGGATTTTTATTTTTTTGATGAAAGATCGGGGTGATTCCAAATCCTTCATCAATTTTAGTTACACCTATCCTGTGGTTTTCCGGGAGGTTTTTTTAGCCCTTAACAGGGCTAGGGCCTAACCCGGACCAGACAAAGACCTGTATCCATATGGCGCACTTATTTTCCATTTATATCCCAAGTCCATGAACTTGATGGATATTTCCTTTCAGAAGGCTTGCACAGACTAAAAGTTGCAAATCATTTACATCAAAATTTGTTTTTTCCCTGAACAATTTCCTGGAGATTACGAACCACAGCAGTCATAAAATTTGCCTGAGCATTCATTTCTTCTGCTGCACTGGCTGATTCTTCAGAAATAGCCGCCGAATTCTGGACAACAGACTCCATTGCCGCAACAGCCCGGTTGATCTGAGAAATACCCTCTGCCTGTTCCGATGCAGCCCCTGCAATTTCTCCCAGAAGCTTTCCAACTGAATTTGTCTGTCCGCTTACCCGGGTGAAGGACTCTCTAGCTGTTCTGGTGACCTGACTTCCTTTTTCTACCCGTTTCTGAATTTCACCGATTAATTCTCCTGAATCTCGGGAAGCCTTTGCCGCCTTCAGGGCCAGACGTCGCACTTCACCTGCCACAACAGCAAAGCCTGCTCCGGCTTCTCCGGCACGGGCAGCCTCCACAGCCGCATTCAGGGACAGGAGGTTGGTCTGAAAGGCAATGGCATCAATGGAACCAACAATTTCAGAGGCTTCTCCTCCCACACGGGAAATTGCATCCATAGCTTTCTGAAGATCCTGCATGGCTGTCTCTGAATTATTCATCTCTGCACCCACGGACTTCATTAAAGAATCCGCTTTTCTCGCATTTTCTGCTGTTCTAGCCACCTGTGAGGCCATCTCTTCCAGAGATGCTGCCGTTTGTTCAATGGATGCTGCCTGGCTGGAAGCCCCCTCAGCCAGGCTCTGGCTGGAATTTGAAACCTCTCCGGAACCTTCCGCAACCTGTGAAACACCCGTTTGCAGATCCTGAACAATCCGTGCCACGGGAGATGAAATACCCCGGTACACAAGAAGAGCAAAACCTGAAATTGCCAGACCTATACCTGCCAGTGCAAAAAAAGCAGCAGCTACAAGATTTCTGCGGACCTCCACATCTGCCTCATTCAGAAACTGGATTACTTCAAAGGCACCATGCATCTCTCCTTTTTTCCAGCCCTCCATGGGGCCTCCCGTAATATCCAGACCATCCTTACGCCCCCAGTATTCAAAAGAAAGTGCAGGATCTCCATGACAGTACAGGCAGGTCTCGGAAAGCCGTACAGGCAGAAAATACCTGACCGCATTAATTTCTTCATCAATAAGATAGTATTCCGAAAGATTTTCCTGGGCCAGCTTGCGCAAGACATCCGCTTCCACAGTGGACCGGCTCCCGTAATCCGGCATATTTTCAGGATTTCTCGGTGAGAATTTGGGCACCCTGAATGTATAGCCTCCCGATTCTGCTTTTTTCATGGCCGATTCCCAGGCTGTCACCACAGGTACGGCACTAAGTACGGCAGCCATTCCTTCCGGTTTTTTCGAAAATTCATTAAGAATTTCGACGGAAAACATACCCTTTTCCCATTTGGCATCCATGGCCTCACGTACTGATTCAGCCATAAGGCATATTGCCCTTGCTTTTTCAACAAAGGCTTCTACTGTTTTTGAACGGAAATTCCATGCATATACGGAAAAAAAAAGAGCACAGAGCAGTGTCATACTGATACCACAGAGAAGTGTGATTTTTATCATCAAAGATAAACGGGAGAGAGCCATGGAAAACCTCCTGCATGCAATGGGAAATGTTTTTTTTGAGGGCCCTTAAGTTCAGTAAACAAAAAACAACGGTATCTGTCTAGCTGACCTGCTTATCCAAATTCACTCGGGAATAATAAGTATATCTGCTGTGCTTGTTGAAAATGCTTGTGTATAAATATAGAATACACAAGGTATGCAGGTAAGACAAGTCCTCCCCTTGCATCCCTTTAAAAGAGAGGATAGTTTAAAAACAGAACAGGCAGCTTTCAGTGCATCTTTATTATGGACAGGAAAGTCACTATGCTTTTAGACAGAGAAAAACGCTGCAAGTCCGAACCCAGCGCCTCCCTTGGCTATCGGGAAGAAATACCTGAAATAACAGAAGCCATAATACGCTCCTGCGAGGAACCGGGCAGTTTTACCCACATCAACCATGAGCCCATTCCTTCAAGGCAGGAAGTGGTTTCCATTGTCCATGCCCTGCAAAAACTTATTTTCCCCGGATATTTCAGCAGGGAAAGTCTGGATGCCACTAATCTCCGCTATAAAATCGGTCACAGTGTATCAAGGCTCTTTGATACCATGGCCCAGCAGATTATCCACAGCCTTCGCCATGACTGTTTCCGTTACGACAGACCCTGCAGCCACTGCAGCGAACAGGGCTACGAGACCGCCACAAAACTTTTCCGGGCCATTCCGGGTCTGCGGCGTATCCTCGCAACGGATGTGAATGCCGCCTATGACGGAGATCCTGCGGCATCCAGCCATGATGAGATCATTTTCTCCTATCCCGGGATTTTTGCCATTGCCGTGTACCGTATCGCCAATATCCTTTACAGGGATGAAGTACCTTTCATACCCAGAATCATGAGTGAATACGCCCACAGTGTTACAGGAATTGATATCCACCCCGGTGCCACCATAGGTGAGCGCTTTGCCATAGACCACGGTACAGGGGTTGTGATCGGAGAAACCACCCGGATCGGAAAAAATGTAAGGATCTATCAGGGCGTTACTTTAGGAGCCCTTTCCCTGCCTCCGGATGCCGGTAACCGGCTTAGGGGTAAAAAAAGGCATCCAACCATAGAAGATGACGTCATTATTTATTCCGGTACCACCATCCTTGGCGGAGACACCGTGATCGGCACCCGCAGTGTCATAGGCGGTAACGTCTGGCTCACGGAATCCGTTCCTCCGGATACACTGGTGGTAATGGAAGCCCCGAAACTCAGCTACAGAGCTTCCGCCCAAAAGGGAAAAGACTCCCATGATTTTACATGAACTGCGGCGGCAAATCCGGCTGCCCCTTTCTCCGGAAAAGGTTTTTGAATGGCATAGCCGAAAGGATGCCCTTTTACGCCTGAGTCCGCCCTGGGCCATGCCCGTACACCTCAGACAGCAGAGTGGGCTTAAAACCGGTGGACAGGTTTCCATGCGCATTCCCCTTGGTCCCCTTTCCCTTCCCTGGAAAGGATATTACCCGGAAGTCTCCGCCCCCTTTTTTTTTAAGGATATACAGACAAAGGGTCCCTTTGCCTTCTGGGAGCATTCCCATTATTTTCATCCGGATGCAGCAGGATGCCGAATGGAAGATATCCTGCGCTTTGCCCTTCCAGCGGGTCCGGCGGGTAATTTTTTTGCGGCAAAAATGGTAAAAGAAAAACTTGAGAAGCTTTTTCACTGGCGGCAGCATGTGCTGGAAGATGATCTTTCTGCGCCTCTGCCCCGGCCCATGACTATTCTGATGAGCGGAAGCTCCGGTCTGGTGGCGGAAAGCCTCATTCCTGCTCTGACAACGGCGGGGCACAGGGTGATTCCCCTTGTCCGCCAAAGGGGCATTTCTGGTACCCGTTTCTGGAATCCGGAAAAGGGCTGTGCCGATCCCGACATCATGGATGGGGTTGATGCGGTGCTGCACCTTGGCGGAGAACCCATCGGCGAAGATACCTGGACAGAAGAAAAAAAGCGCCGAATTCTCCAGAGTCGTATTCAGGGAACCCGTTTTCTTGTTCAGGCCATAAAAAAAGCATCCCATCCTCCCAAAATTTTAATTTCAGCCTCTGCCATTGGGTATTACGGACACAGAAAAGACTCTGTTTTAAGCGAGGCAGATTCCAGTGGTCAGGGCTTTCTTGCCCGAGTCTGCCGCATGTGGGAGGAAGAAGCCCTGCAGGCGCAGGATTTCTGCCGTGTGGTCTGTCTGCGCATAGGTATCGGCCTGACGCCCAGAGGTGGTGCCCTTGCCCGGCTCTATCCTCTTTTTTCCATGGGTCTGGGGGGCACCATCGGCCGTGGCCGGGCCTGGATGAGCTGGATTGCCATGGAAGATCTGGTTCGGGCCATCCGTTTTCTTCTTCATGCAGAAGAAATATCCGGACCCGTGAACCTTACGGCACCTCAGCCCTTGCAGGCGAGGGCCTTTGCAGATACGCTGGGCTCTACCCTCAAAAGACCATCGGGGATGCAACTGCCCCCCTCTCTGCTGCATCTTTGTCTGGGGGAAATGGGAAAAGAGGTGTTGATGAGCAGCACAAGGGCTTATCCTTTCAAACTTGAAGCCGCAGGCTTCCGGTTTCGTTATCCTGACCTGAAAAGTGCCCTGCCCATGCTGACGGGCAAGGGATAAACCTAGCCGCCAAGGAATCTTCCATGTCCCTTTTTTATAAACGCAGTTTCACTGCTCTCATGATACTGGCCATGGCCTTTGGCTTTTTCCACCTTTTCATTTCAAAGGAAACCATACCCTTTGATTTTGAACGCCTGCATATTTTTCTCTTCAACCTCTGTGCCGGTGGTGGCCTTATTCTCTTTCATACCCGGAGAAACCTGCCCAGGCCCATGGGTGGCAAACTGCACATTTTTATAATGCTGAGTCTTCTTTTTGCCCTTGCCGCCTTTCTGGAAAGTTATATTCCTGCCATGATCTGTGCGGCCTCACTGGCCATTCTGGTGGAATCCGAACGCATACGGACCTTTTCCTTTTTCCCCATAGATTTTTTTAAAGACAGGGTACCTGTGGAGAAAAAATTCCATCAGGCAGCTCTTTTATGTCTTTCCATGGGTCTTGCCACTTCCGTTGTGGTCATGTTTAATGAAAGCTATGCCAACTGGGTTTCCATGGAAAAACTGACCCTGAACACCTTTTTTCTGGGTTTTTCCTTTCCCGTATCCCTCATCACCATGAGTGTGATGTTTCAGATTATCGGGGATAACCGGGTAAGGACGACAAGGGTTCTGAAAAATATAGGATTCTGGTCCGTTAACCTCGGAGTCATTATCTTTTTCATCTTCATCCTTTTTGAGTGGCCTTCCCTTCAGCTGGTCATATCCCTGATTCTTTTCGGTGCAGTACTTCTCATTCTCATTCTTTTTCTTCAGGATCCCATGCAGGCCCAGCAGAAGGCCTTTCTTACCTCGGGCATGTTTTTTCTGGTATTTACCGGTATCAGCGGCATTGCCTATATTCTGCTGGAAATGACGCCCTATTACACTCAGGAAAACGGGAAAATTCTTTTAAAAATGCACAGTTTTGCATCCCTTTACGGATGGAACCTCAGTGGTCTTGTGGTCATCATGCGCTATGAGGATTTTCCCATAAAACTGCACTCCAGAACCCTGATTATGACCCACTGGATAACCGTGCTTGTACTGGCTCCCTTAGGATACTTTTCGCCTTTTTTTGCCCTTGTGGGTCTGCTGGCTTATATTGTTTTGCTGGAAGTTCTTTTTTTCAGCGCAAGAAGTGCGGGAGAAGAGGTCGTACCCCATGTCCTGACAGAATAATTATGAAACACTTCTGTTTCCAGAGACAGGTGTTTTGACTTTTCAAAATAAGGTATTTTTCCGGTTTTAAAAAATCTGATGGCTCCTCTGGATCAGCAATGTGTTTTTGGACAGTTTGTTTTCAGGTCATGACAGGATCGGAAACCTGAATGCGGACAGGCGTAAAACCTGACGTTTTCAAAGCCCTTGTTCGCAGGGCCAACCTTCACGAGTGATTGAAGGAAGAAACAAGGCCTGCTTTTGGTATTTTTTCGATTCAGATTTCTATGATTGAAAAAGCGATATGATTTTTTATATATGCTGGCACCTTTTGTGCTTTTATCATTAAAAGCTTTTATCGGGTTTTTTCCGTCTTTCTATCAACCCAAACAAGGAGATATGGCATGACAGAAAAAGAACACAAGCGTTACAAGGTTAAAATGGCCTGCCCCCAATGCGGCTGCAGCAACCTTACCACCCTTTCCAAAGAAGAAATTCAGAAACGTTTTGGAGATCTTCCCAATGTGGAACTGGACTGCCATGAATGTATGATTAAATATGAAACTGCCAGGGCGGATGCCTGCCCAGAATGGGATGCGGAATGTATTATGATGCAGGAAGGTAAAGGAAAAGCCTGAACTTTTTTGTATAGAAAAAGAAACTTTTTTGTATTGACAAACATCATGACTATACTGCCATAGTTCACACTAATTTTTTATCATGTAAATGCAATAGCAATTCTGACCGGATAATCTGGATGAGCAGTAAAATCCATTTTTACAATTTAAAAACTTTCTCCTGCAGGGAGAAGAGACTTTCAAGGAAAGGTTAAAAAAATGGCTTTTGATTTTAATGCGGATGAAATTTTTCAGATGGCAATTCAGATTGAGCAGAATGGAACAAAATTTTACAAAAATGCCGCCGAAGGTGTTAAGAAGCCAGAAGAAAAAGAGTTTCTTCTCAAGCTTGCTGAAATGGAAGTGGACCACGAAAATACATTCACGGAAATGAAGCGCAGCCTCACCGAAGATGAGAAGGCCAAAACCACTTTTGATCCTGAAAATGAAGCAGTTCTCTATCTCAAGGCCCTTGCGGATACCCGTGTCTTTTTCCAGAAGACCATTGATACTTCAAACCTCAAGGAAATCCTCAAAGAAGCCATAATTGCAGAAAAGGATTCCATTGTCTTTTATCTGGGCATGAAAGAGCTGGTTCCCGTAGGTAAAGGTAAAAACCGTCTGGATGCCATCATCAAAGAAGAAATGGGCCATATCCGTCTTCTGAGCAAGGAGCTTGTGGCCATCAAGTAGTTTTGTTGATCATTAAAGTCTTAAGGTTCCGGTGCTTAATTAAAAAAGCACCGGAACCTTTTTTTATTTCTGGTTAGCAGGACAGTCATACGAATCCGGTACTCAAGATCCTTAAGCATTTTTGCTCCCGTAAAGGGGCTTGAGTTTTTCTGCTTGAGTGCCGGATTGCGTCACGAACAAATGCTCCGGTTGTCTATGCATTTGATTATAGATATTCGATTTACCAAAGGAAAATAGTGCTGAATAATTAGCTTTCCAGGGATTACTTTCAGGGTAAATTCCGGAAATGCCCTCATTCTCCTGTCCTTCCCAGAGGAAAGAGCTTTGCAATGCCTTCCTTTGTGGCAGGGCATACACCCTTTTCCGTAATCAGGCCCGTAACCAGACGGGCAGGTGTTACATCAAAGGCAAAATCCATGGCCGGGCTGTTTTCCGGTGGCACAAGCACCCTTCTCGTTTCCCCTGCATCGTCTTTTCCCTGTACATAGCGAACTTCATCGGGATTCCTTTTTTCTATGGGAATATCCCCTCCCCTTTCAAGTGTCCAGTCTATGGTGGAGGAAGGAAGGGCCACATAAAAGGGAACGCCGTTGTCCTTTGCCGCCAGGGCCTTCAGATAGGTTCCGATCTTGTTGGCCACATCCCCTGTGTATGTGGTGCGGTCTGTCCCCACAATCACCATGTCCACCATTCCCTGCTGCATAAGGTGGCCACCGGTGTTATCTGCGATAATGGTATGGTCAACGCCAGCCTGTCCCAGTTCCCATGCCGTAAGCCTTGAGCCCTGATTGAGGGGACGTGTTTCATCCACCCATACATGCACGGCAATCCCTTCCATATGGGCTGCGTAAACGGGAGCCGTTGCCGTCCCGTACTCCACGCAGGCCAGCCATCCTGCATTGCAGTGGGTGAGGATGTTCACGGATTTTCCGTTTTTTTCTTCGGCAATTTTCCGGATCAGGGGCAGGCCGTGCTCTCCTATCAGCCTGCAGCGTTCGGCCTCGGCATTGGTGATGGCGGCAGCAGCTTCATACATCGCAGAAATTCTTGTCTCATCTTCGGGAAGAGACCTGACTTTTTCCATGAGAAGATCCGCAGCCCAGGCCAGATTCACCGCCGTTGGGCGGCTGGACTTTATTTTTTCGCAGCATTCTTCCATCCATTCATTGCTTATTCTTCCATCGGGAGCCGTGCATGCGGCAAGGTACATGGCCCAGGCCGCAGAAGCACCAATGAGGGGCGCTCCCCGTACGGTGAGGGTATAAATGGCCTCTATGGCATCATCAATGCTTTTAAGATCCAGAATTTTTAAAGTGTGGGGAAGAAGACGCTGATCTATCACCTGCACCACACCCGTCTTTTCAGGATGGGGCCAGATGGGACGTGTAAGGGTTTGCATTCATTTTCCTTGTCTGGATGTTGAGGCAAGGATGCGGACATGATCGGAGAAAAAACCGTCCACACCCATGGAGAGCAGTTCTTCTGCCCGTTTTTTATCGTTCACAGTATAGGGATATACAGAAAATCCCTCGGATTTCATACGCTGCACCGCTTTTTTTTCCAGCGTTCTGTGGTCGGGATGCCAGGAAAAAGCTCCTGTCTTGATGCAGAGCTCCAGAATTTCTTCGTCTTTCTGCCATTTCTGACTGAGAACACCGATGAGGGGCGGAAGGGGAAGCCTTGACAGATGCTGAAGAAAAAGATGGTTAAAGCTGGAAACAATAAGCCGGCCCTTCAGGGGAGCGCAGGCGGATATGAGGGATGCCACCATTTTTGCCATGTGCCGGGAATCTGGAACCGCCTCGGGCTTTACCTCCACATTGAGCCAGCATCCTTCCGGAACCGTTGCCACCACCTCCCGGAGAAAGGGAATGGATATACCTGCAAATTTATCCGAAAACCATGATCCCGCATCCAGAGCCTTTAGAAAATCCGCATCATGGTCTTTTAGCAGGCCGCTTCCGTTACTGCAGCGATCCAGGGTGGTGTCATGGTGCACCATGAGGCGGCCATCCCGGCTCCACTGCACATCCAGTTCCGCCATCCGGGCACCTGCCTGCCATGCCGCCTGAAAAGCCGGAAGGGTATTTTCAGGGAATACGGCCCTGTAGCCCCTGTGGGCTATGACAAGGGGAGAATCGGGAATGGGGACTGCCGATGATTTAAAAGAAGACACAACTCACCTCCCTGTTGGACAATGTTATATGGCAAGGTCTGAAGACAGCTCTTTTTTTCGGGTGGGCATTATATTCCAAGGTCAGCATCATAGATTCTGCCGTCTGAATGCTTTCGAACAGGTAGGGCAGCTACGCTCCTGCGGAGACTGCCACCAGACATAGGCGTTGGATTTTCAGTACCATAAATGAAATTGACCCTTATGGCTCCGTCCTTATTTTTATCAGAAGACCAGATACTCGGGACGGACAGATGTATCAGTTCAGTCAGATGGACTGTCCATTGGGTCTGCCTTCCATAGAGATAGCCCTGATTTTTGTCATAAAGGGTTTTAAGTTCCATGGCCGTTGGCATCCGCCAGTCCCTGTACCCGCCTCCCCTGTAATTTCTGCAGTAAATAAGGGCATTGCTCCATGTCTGATTGCCGCCACTATCTGCCGCAGCCCACATCAGGCCTGTTTCCGTATCCAGAACCATTGCATCTGAATATGCAATGAATCGCCCGTCCCTTGCTATGATCTCCGCATCAATGATGTGGCTGTCCTGGCCTCTGCTCTTTCTTGATCCGGTTTCAGTGAAAAATGAAAGGCTAAAAACAATCATCAATGTTATGCCGATCAGAATGATTTTTGCCCACAAGCCATGAATGCTCTGCCAGGGGAAAAAATAGACCGCATAAACCGTTGCAAAAACAAACCAGTCATCCGTATTGTGATAATAGCAGAATGCAAAGAAGAAAATAAGAAAATGCATACGAATGACATTGATATAAGGACGCATAATAATGTCAGCCAAAGGATTGCTGTCCTTATTTTCATACACCCTGATACCTGAGCCGGCACGGATTCCCTTTAGCAAATGGGAAAAAACATGCTCTCTTTCTGCAATCACAACGGCAACAAGAAAAAAAGAATAGGGAAATAAGAGGTTTTTAAAAACAAAGGCCCACATATGGATGGGATTCAGACCAAGCCCTTTCAGCTCTGCCTCCAGCCCTTCAAGGGGAAAAAAGCTGCTCAGAAATGATGCATGGGCACTGTGAAAGGCACCAAAATGAAAAGAGAAAAAAGCCAGAAAAAAAAGGCATCCTGCAAGGGCAATGAGAATGTCCTTAACATTTCTGTACTCTGTAGAGTCCTTTTGCATCAGCACATAGTAAACCGCTCCGGCACAGGCACTGAAAAAGGTAAGATAGCCGAGAACCAGACTTGAAAGCCACAGAGACCAAACAAGATCTGCCATTTCCCATTGCATGTGAAAGGCAAAGAGAAGCGAAATTACAAAGGCAAGCAAATCCGGAATAAAATTGGCGGCCGGGTATTCTTTTTCCGTAACTGTCATCATTTAAAAGGCCCTCTGGTTTCACACTCACAAGGTCAGTATTTGTCTGTGGCCGCCGCTGCCTATTCTGATTCTACAGGTAGCAAGAACTGTGTTTTAATGAAAAATATGCACTTCTCTTAACAAGGCCTGCAGTTTTTTTATTTAATAGCATAGTCTAAATTTATCGGAGGTAAAAAATGAGTGAATATGTAAAAGCTACTAAAAAAATAGATGTGTCGGCCGGAGATTCCGTCCGTATTTTACGTGAGTTGCAGGAAATGAGTCAGAATGATTTGGCAGCGGCTACCGGCATTGCCCAATCAACCATATATGCCATTGAAAATGGCCGCATTCGTCTCGGTGTTGAGCGTGCTAAGGTTTTAGCCAGAGCATTGCGGTGTCATCCTGCCGTACTTGTCTTTCCCGGTTGGAATGTTGAGGAAGAAACCGCAGCATAGAAGATTCAGTCTTGTGCTTTATCCTTAAGTTTCAGCGAACGGGCCGAAAGCGACCCGTCCGCTGAGATATCGCACCTAAAAAAATCAGATGGCGTCTACAATGGCATTCAGGGTGGCGCTGGGCCGCATGGCTGCTGCGGTTTTTTCTTTATCCGGATGGAAGTAGCCGCCAATGTCCATGGGGCTTCCCTGGGCTGCCTTCAGTTCGGCTACAATTTTTCCCTCGTTTTCCAGAAGATCCTTCGCAACACCCGCAAAACGGCCAGCCAGCTCGCTGTCTTCCGTCTGGGCAGCAAGGCTTTCGGCCCAGTAGAGGGCCAGATAAAAATGGCTGCCCCTTGTGTCCAGCTCGCCCACCTTGCGGGAGGGGGATTTGCCCTTTTCCAGAAACTTTCCTATGGCCTGATCCAGGGTTTTAGCAATCAGGCGGGCCTTTTCGTTGCCAAAGGTTTTGTAAATATGCTCAAAGGACGGCACAAGGGCACAGAATTCCCCCAGAGAATCCCAGCGCAGATGCCCTTCCCGGAGAAACTGCTCCACATGTTTGGGCGCAGATCCACCGGCTCCGGTTTCGAAGAGCCCGCCCCCATTCATCAGCGGTACAATGGAAAGCATTTTAGCACTGGTGCCGATTTCAAGGATGGGGAAAAGATCGGTGAGATAATCCCGCAGCACATTTCCGGTGACGGAAATGGTGTCCTCGCCCTTACGGATACGCTCCAGGCTGAATCCCATGGCCTCCACAAGACCCATGATCCGGATATCAAGGCCTGTGGTATCCTGTTCCGAAAGATATTTTTCCACCTTGGCCATAAGTTCCCGGTCGTGGGCACGTTTTTCATCCAGCCAGAAAATGGCGGGAGTTCCTGCCTCACGGGCACGGTTCACGGCCAGTTTCACCCAGTCTTTGATCGGCTCGTCCTTGGTCTGGCAGCAGCGGAAGATATCTCCTGTCTCAACCGCCTGTTCCAGCAGAACATTTCCATCTTCGCTGACAAGACGGATACTGCCCTGCCCCGGTGCCACAAAGGTTTTATCGTGGGAGCCGTATTCCTCGGCCTTCTGGGCCATCAGCCCCACATTGGCCACAGATCCCATGGTGGCCGGGTCAAAAGCACCGTTTTTCTGGCAGTCTTTCACCACTTCCTGATAGATGGTGGCATAGCAGCGGTCCGGAATGGCGGCAATGGTATCATGGAGTTCATCATCTGTTCCCCACATGCGGCCGCCGTCCCGTATGAAAACCGGCATGGAGGCATCCACAATGATATTGTTGGGAACATGGAGGTTGGTGATGCCATGGCGGGAGTCCACCATGGCAAGTCTGCAGTTTTTCCCGTAGCAGGCCGTGATATCTGATTTGATGGCTTCCTTCTGCGCTTCAGGTAGCTTTTCAAGGCGGGCTTCGATATCGGCAAAGCCGTTGTTGACATTGATGCCAAGCCCTTTCATCACCTCAGCGTGCCGGGTCAGAGCATCCTCATAATAAACTGAAACACAGTGACCGAACATGATGGGGTCGGATATTTTCATCATGGTGGCCTTGAGGTGCAGAGAAAAGAGCAGCCCTTCTTTTTTTGCGGCAGCCATCTCGGTGGCAAAAAAAGCCCTCAGTTTTGCCACATTCATTACAGCGGTATCCACCACTTCACCGGCCAGAAGGGGCAGTTCTTTTTTCAGCACCTGTGTCTGGCCGTCCGCACCAGCAAATTCAATCCGTACACGGCAGTCTTTGTCAAAGGTCATGGATTTTTCGCTGCCATAGAAGTCGCCATTATCCATGTGGGCCACTCGTGATTTTGAATCTGAAGGCCAGGGCTTCATCAGGCGGTGGGGATTTTTCTGTCCGAAACGTTTCACCGCCGCCGGAGCCCTGCGGTCGGAGTTACCCTCCCGCAGCACAGGATTTACAGCACTGCCCAGCACTTTGGAATAACGGGCCTGAACTTCCTTGTCCGCTTCACTGATTGTATCGTCCGGATAATCCGGGATATCATAGCCCTGCCCCTGCAACTCGGTGATGGCATCTTTGAGCTGGGGAATGGATGCGCTGATGTTGGGGAGCTTTATGATGTTGGTATGGGGCAGAAGGCAGAGCTGGCCAAGCTCAGTCAGATCGTCGGACTGGCACTGTTCAGGTTTGAGCCTTTCCGGAAAAGCCGCAATGATTCGGCCCGCAAGGGAGATATCCTTCTTCTCGATGGTCACGCCTGACATGGCTGTGTATGCTTGCAGAATGGGGAGCAGGGAATAGGTGGCAAGGGCCGGAGCTTCATCTACTTCGGTATAGATTATTGTATGGGTGGTCATTTTTGCCTCAATGATTTCAGGGTTGAATGGAAAGACTGCCGACATTGGCCGGAGCTAAAAAAACTACCACACACAGAGGAGGATTACAATTTTTGAGAGGCATCCGACTTATCTTCCTGTTCGAGCCAGGCGGTGACGGTGGTCAGGTTCCGTTCGACCTGAACACCTTCCCTTTTTCGACGGTAACGGTCGCATGGGAAGGCTCTGGCAAAGTCTGATTCTGGCCCACTGGAACCCCCTTTTTGCAGATCTTCCCGTGGAAAGTATTGTGTATGCCCATCAAGTCGCCTATTATGAAGCTCTTCAGGAAAGCACCCGTGAGACTGATTCCGCCCCCTTCACCACCTTCATGCTGAATCTCCCATGGCTGAAACCAGGGGCTTTATTGTGACATTTGGTAAACAGAAATAAAAAAGGATAAGGAGTCCGCTGTGAAAAATGAATTTAAAATTCTTGCGGTAAATATTTCTGAAAAAAAAGGGATTCAGAAAAAACCTTTAGCCAAGGCCATGCTGATAGCGGATTACGGAATAAAAGGAGATGCGCACGCAGGCAAGTGGCACAGGCAGGTCTCGCTTTTAGCGGATGAAGATATTCAGACCATGCGTGGCAAAGGCATGGAGCTTGATTTTGGTGATTTTGCCGAGAACATTACAACAGGCGGTATTGATCTCAGCAGCCTTCCAGTTGGTACACGGCTTTTTCTTGGAGATGCAGAGCTTGAGGTTTCACAGATCGGTAAAGAATGTCATCGGCATTGCGCTATATATCATAAGGTCGGAGACTGTGTAATGCCAAGGAAGGGCATTTTTGCCCGGGTCCTAAAAGGCGGGGAGATAAGCAGTGAAACCCGCTGTTATTATATTTCCTGAAAACAATCGGGCAACAGGCTGTTGGCCAATTGGTCAATGATAATCAGCTTGCCATGGAATAAAAAAACTTTACTTCCCTATTCATCCTGTCCTATAGAAGGGCCTGAAAATTGATGTTGAAAGCTGGGGGAGCCTTAAAGAGGCTGAGAGGGATCATAAAAAGATCCGACCCTTGGAACCTGAAGCAGTTCGTACTGCCGTAGGGAAGCAAAAAAGAGCAAGGGTGCAGCATATCACGCATCCGGTAGAAGGTCTCTTCAGGGCTTGCCTTTGGCAGGCCCTTTTTGTTTTCTTCTTTCTGAAACAAAAAAAGGCCTGCCAGAGACAGCCCCGGCCCCATACCTTCCTCAAGAAAAGCTTTCCCTTCTTTTCCTCTCCCGGCCCCATTAAAAAGCCCTCTTTATATTCCGCTTTGTTTTTAAAGAAGGCCCACCCACGGAGGAAGCACCATGCAGATCATCGTTAACGGCAGAGAAGAGGTGCTGGAGAAAAGCACGGATATCCTTGCTTTTCTCCAGTCGAAAAAGCTGGAACCGGATGCGGTGGTGGTGGAGCTGAACGGCCTCATCATCGAAAAAAAGCGTTTTTCCGAAACCCTTCTTAACAGCAGAGATCAGGTGGAAATTCTGCGCTTTGTGGGAGGTGGATGAGATGAATCTTTCTGCTCCTGATACCTTTTCTCCTGAAAAGGATAGCCTGATCATCGGAGGTGAAAGTCTTTCCTCCCGTCTTTTTGTGGGCACGGGAAAGTACCCCTCAGACACCCTGATTCCCGGAGTGCTGGCCGCATCGGGCAGTGAGGTGATCACCGTTGCCCTGCGTCGGGTGGATATGGATGCCACAACGGACAATGTCATGCAGCACATCCCTTCCAATATAAGGCTTCTGCCCAATACTTCCGGAGCAAGAACTGCGGAGGAAGCCGTTCGCATCGCCCGTCTGGCCAAAGCCATGGGCTGTGGCAACTGGATCAAGATAGAAGTGATATCGGATAACCGTTATCTTCTGCCCGATGGCTATGAAACGGTAAAAGCCACGCAAATTCTGGCGAAAGAAGGTTTTGTGGTGCTGCCCTATGTAAACGCGGACCTGATGATTGCAAGGAGCCTTGTTTCTGCTGGTGCTGCGGCTGTTATGCCCCTTGGTGCACCGATAGGCAGCAATCGTGGCCTGCAGACAAAAGAAATGCTGCGGATTCTCATTGAGGAAATCCCCCTGCCCATCATTGTGGATGCGGGAATCGGCAAACCTTCCCAGGCCTGTGAAGCCATGGAGATGGGGGCTGCGGCCTGCCTTGTGAACACAGCCATTGCCGGAGCTGGCAATCCTGTGGCCATGGCGAAAGCCTTTGGTCAGGCAGTGGCAGCGGGAAGAAAGGCCTTTCTTGCCGGAGAAGCCGCTGTTTCACCGGGCAGGGCTTATGCCTCTTCTCCGCTGACGGGCTTTCTTTCTTAAAAAATAAAAAGGAAAAAACCATGGGTTTTTATGACCTTTTGGCATCATATAAAAATCAAGACATTCAAAAGCTCACAGCATCCTTTGACCAAAGGGATGTCTGGCGTGCCCTTTCCAGGGAAAGCTGCGACAGCAGGGATTTTCTTACCCTTTTATCCCCTGCGGCAAGGCCTTTTCTGGAAGAAATGGCTGTGAAGGCAAGGGAGCTCAGTATCCGGAACTTCGGCAGAACCATACAGCTGTTCACTCCCATGTATCTTTCCAATTTCTGCACCAATGGCTGTGTTTACTGCGGCTTCGGATGTGCCAATTTTATTCCCAGAAAACAGCTTTCCCTGGAAGAAGTGGCAGAAGAAGCCCGCCTCATCGCCGCAGACGGTTTAAAGCATATTCTCATCCTTACGGGCGATGCCCCAAAAATTGCCACACCCGCCTACATTGAGGCCTCTTGCAGGGAGCTTCGCAAGCATTTCAGCTCCATCGCCATAGAAATCTACGCCATGGACACAGAGACCTACCGCCGCATGGTGGCCGCAGGTGTGGACGGCCTTACCCTTTATCAGGAAACCTACAACGAAACCCTCTATGACACCCTTCATCCCTATGGACCCAAAAAAGATTACCATTTCAGGCTGGATGCACCGGAGCGGGGCTGCATTGCGGGTATGCGCATGGTGAATGTGGGTACCCTGCTGGGCCTTGATGACTGGCGAAGAGATGCCTTTTTCACGGGCCTTCATGCGGACTGGCTGCAGAAAAACTATCCTGAAGTGGAAATCAGCATTTCCCTGCCCAGAATGAGGCCCCATGCAGGAAGTTATTCGCCAGCCTGTGAGGTGAGTGATGCGGATTTTGTGCAGATTCTTCTGGCGCAGCGGATTTTCATGCCCAGATGCGGCATATCCATATCCACAAGGGAAAGAAAGGAGTTCAGGGACAATATCATGGGCCTTGGTGTCACAAGGATGTCTGCGGGCGTAAGCACTGCTGTGGGCGGACACAGTGATAAAGATTCTGGTACTGGTCAGTTTGATATTTCCGATGAACGCTCCGTGGAAGAAATGGCTGTTGCCATCAAAGCCAAGGGATACCAGCCCGTTTATCAGGATTGGCGACCCATGGACTCATGGGAGAAAAGCGCATGAGCCATGACAATCTTTTCCGGCAGGGTCTTTCCATCCACCTGTCTGCTCGCTGCCGGGAACGGCTGCAGAAGACCTGCATTGGCATAGCTGGTGCAGGTGGCCTTGGCTCCAATGTGGCCTGCCATCTGGTCCGTTCCGGCATAGGCTCTCTGGTGGTGGCGGATTGTGACCGGGTTGCTCCCTCCAACCTCAACCGTCAGTTTTATTTTGCAGATCAGGTGGGCCGCCCCAAGGTGGAAGCCCTGAAGGAGAACCTTTTACGCATTGACCCGGCACTGGATATGAAAACCCGCTTCATACGACTTGAACCGGAAAATATAAAGGTCATTTTTCAAGATTGTGAACTGGTGGTGGAAGCACTGGACGATGCAGCTGCCAAAGCCATGCTGGTGGAAGCACTTGCCCCTGAAAAAAGACTCATTGTGGCGGCATCGGGCATTGGCGGTTACGGCGATCCCGAAGGAATCAGGGTTTCGACCTTCGGAAAGAATATTCTTGTGGTGGGGGACGGACGCACACCTTCGGAAACAGGGGTTCCTCCCATGTCACCCAGGGTGGGCATTGCCGCTGCCATGCAGGCGGACATCATCCTGAAATACCTCATAGGAAGCCTGACATCCAAGGAGATAAGCCCATGACCCCTTCTCCCCTTTACCGCATCATGGATGCCAGTCTGAACCGTTGCTGCGAAGGGCTGCGGGTGCTGGAAGATATGCTGCGCTTTGTTCCCGAAGATGTTGCTCTTTCCAAAGCCCTGAAGAACCTCAGGCACAGCATTCGCAAAGAGACAGCCGCCCTTGCTTCAAGGGCTGTGAAAGCCAGAGACAGTGAAAATGATCCGGGTTTTGTGATTTCCCAGAATGGCCCACCCGGAAAAAGATCCGGCATGGCTGATGTGGCTGTGGCCAACTGCAAACGGGTGCAGGAAGCACTGCGAAGCCTTGAAGAGCAGGCCGCTGCCCTTTCCATGCCGGAGTTGTGCCTTTTTTTTGAGAGCTGCCGCTTTCAGGTCTACGGATTGGAAAAGCGTATTCTGGAGACCCTTATTCCAGAAATCCGCAGAAATATTCTGAATACGGATATCTATGCCATTACCGCATCGGAGCATTCCAGGGGAAGATCCAATATTGATGTGGTGCGGCAGATGATGGATGCGGATATCCGCCTTGTGCAGTACAGGGAAAAGGATAAAAGCCTTCGTCAAAAATACGAAGAGTGCAAGGAAATAAGAAAAATTACAAAGGATTACGGAGCAAGCTTTGTTGTGAACGATGATGCGGACCTTGCCCTTATGGTGGGTGCGGATGGGGTGCATATCGGTCAGGATGACTGGCCCGTTTCTGCCGTAAGGGAACTTGTGGGCGAAACCATGGCCATCGGACTTTCCACCCACAGTCCGGAACAGGCCGCAGCCGCCCTTGCTTCCGGAGCAGATTACATCGGAGTCGGTCCCATTTTTGAAACCCGTACCAAAAAGGATGTCTGCGATCCCGTGGGCTTCACCTACCTTGAGCATGTGGTGAAAAACATACCCCTGCCCTTTGTGGCCATTGGCGGCATCAAGGTGCACAACATCCATGAGGTTGCAAAACGCGGGGCAAGGTGCATCTGCCTTGTCACGGAAATTACGGGAGCTGAGGATATTGGCGGAAAAACAAAAGAAATCAGAAATATTTTGTCTAAAAAAGGAAGACTGACATGACATACACCACACAGATGGACGCAGCCAGAAAAGGTATCTCCACCCCGGAAATCAAAACCGTGGCTAAAAAGGAAGGCATGGATGAAACCCGCCTCATGGAGCTGATGGCAAAGGGTCGGATCATTATTCCTGCCAATAAAAACCACAAAAATTTAAGCGCCGAAGGTGTGGGTGAAGGTCTTCGCACCAAGATTAACGTGAATCTTGGTATATCCAAAGACTGTTCCGATGTGGAAGTGGAGATGGAAAAGGTTCACCTTGCCCTGAAACTAAAAGCCGAAGCCATCATGGATCTGTCCTGCTTCGGTAAGACCCGGGAGTTCCGAAAACGCCTTGTGGAAATCTCCCCCGCCATGATCGGTACCGTGCCCATCTACGATGCCGTGGGCTTTTACGATAAAAATATCAAAGATATCAGCGTAGATGAGTTTTTCAGAGTGGTGGAAACCCATGTGAAAGACGGAGTGGATTTTCTCACTATCCATGCAGGCCTCAACCGGGAAACCGCAGAAAAAATCAAAAAAAATGAGCGCATCACCAGCATTGTGTCCCGGGGAGGATCTCTGCTTTATACCTGGATGCAGCTTAATGATGCGGAAAACCCCTTTTACGAGCATTATGACAGGCTGCTTGAAATCTGCGAGGCCTATGATGTGACCTTGAGTCTTGGGGATGCCTGTCGTCCCGGCTGCCTGAACGATTCCACGGATGCCTGTCAGGTGCAGGAGCTGATTACCTTAGGGGAGCTGACACTAAAGGCCTGGGAGCGCAATGTTCAGGTTATGATAGAAGGCCCGGGCCACATGGCCATGGATGAAATTGCCGGTAACATGATGATGGAAAAGCGCCTCTGCCATGGTGCGCCCTTTTATGTTCTGGGACCGCTGGTCACGGATGTGGCACCGGGCTATGACCATATAACCAGCGCCATAGGCGGAGCCATTGCCGCTGCCAGTGGTGCCGATTTCCTCTGCTATGTCACCCCTGCGGAGCACCTGCGTCTTCCTGATCTGGATGACATGAAAGAAGGCATCATTGCCGCCCGCATAGCTGCCCATGCGGCAGACATAGCCAAAAAAATCCCCGGTGCAAGGAAATGGGATGATGCCATGAGCCGGGCCAGAGCTGCCCTGGACTGGGAAGCCATGTTCAACCTTGCCATTGATCCCGACAAAGCAAGGGCCTACCGGGCCTCATCCATGCCGGAACACGAGGATTCCTGCAGCATGTGTGGCCGCATGTGTGCGGTGCGGAATATGAAACGGATACGGGAAGGCAAGGACATTCAGCTGCAGGATTAAAGGGCCTGGTTTGAAACAGTAAAAGCCCTTCCTTTGGGAAAGGCTTTTATTCTGATTCATATAAAAGAGGCAGGCTTATAAGAAAGAATGTTCGCAAGGAAATCAAATTTAAGACCATGATAACAGGGGCCGGTTTACCATGGCCCCTGTTTTTTTAAGCAAAAAGATCTGACACTTTTTCCAGATATAAAGGTTCTCAAGCCGGTTTAGCGCTTTGCCCTCGGCCGCCACCAGTTTGGCTGTGCCCAGACAACATCTTCGTGCCCATGCATTTCATTGGCTAAATTCAGTGCGGCCAGCCCGGGCTCGGAAGCAACAAGATAGGTGTTTTTTCCCACAGGGATTATGCGGATAACATTCAGCCCCTTGCTGGTAAACCAGTCATCGGCATTTATCTCAGGATTCAGGCGTATGACTACTCCACCTGGAAGTGCACGAACAGGCCCTCCTTTTCCGCCGTCCCGGAATACTGGGGATAATTTTCCTCCGGTATCAGCACTTTGGGGCTGACGCTTTGCTGAGCTGTCCTCCCGGACACGCAAAATCTGCACACCTCCGTATGTAGCCACCACATCGGAGCTGTCACTGCCCAGTGCTTTGCGTGTACTGTGGTCCTCATAATTATTTTCAAAAACAGCCACAATATCAGGGTCCAGATATGTAACCCGCTGACGGTCACCATCGTACCAGGTGTAGGGGATCTTATCCGAGGCACTGGCTCCATTGCTGGTAAGAAGACCAAGCAGGCAGACTATAATACTAAGGCGTCCTGTATATTTTATCATTTCAGATTCCTTTTAAAAAATAGTTGCGGCTTAGTAGCCATAGACTTCCAGACCCCACGGGCCAAGCTCAACAGGTGTCCCGCCTACCAGATTATTAATACTCAGCACCCACTCTCCATTGGGATTTTCTCCAAAATGCCGCACGGAACCGAAACGGAATCCCTCCAGATCTTGATCACCACAGGAAATTTGTTCTCCCTCTTCTGTATCCCAGCAGATTCTTGGCTTTGCCAGAGTATTTTCTGTGCCGAGAGGCCCTCTGAGAGTCAGCCCTATATCCCCAATATCCGCACCTTCCTCCACATTGAGTGTCAGATAGATGGCAATAAATTCAGTTTTATTAATACCACTTGCATCTACGTTTAAGGTACTGACCGCAGATTCGCCAGCCGGAATTATCTTTCCTGCATTCTGAAGATGTTCACTAATGACCTGAGCAGGAAGCAGCTGCTGGGTTGCCACCGCAGCACGCACTGCAGCGTCCGCATCCACTGCTCCAAAACCGTAATTTTCATTGATCCAATGTCCGGCAGCGTTTTGTGACCAGTCCTGGCTTGTCGGATCATTTCTGCGGGCAGTTGTGACCAGTATTTTACGAACATCACGCCAGGTCAGACTGGGGTTGGCTTCCAGTATCAAAGCGACCACACCGGCCACAGTGGGTGTGGCTGCGCTGGTACCGTTAAAGCAACGGGTGTAGTTTCGATTGTCAAACTCAAAGCCGTCATTATACCCTCCATCTCTATTATAACCCCGATCGGCACCTGTGAGATCTGTTGTGGTGATAGTAAGACCATCATCATTACAATATTCCCCTGCAAAACCACTAACCAGAATATTAGATCCCGGCTCTGAGTAACTGGCCCGTTTGCCCTGAGCATTCAATGCGCTAATGGCCATCACCCCGTGAAAGTTTGCCATCCCGTCATAATCGGAACGATCCTCTTCGTTAGCACCATTACCTCCAGCCCAGAGGTAAATAATTCCCTTGCCGCCACGACCATCACTCAGCCCCTCTTCGATCGCCTCTTCCCAAAGAGTGGATGCAACATGGAAATGACCACTATCAGGTGCACCCCAGCTGTTGTTGGAAATCCAGACCTGTTCTTTGTTGAGGATCATGGCCATTGCATCATCGGAAGCTTCCGCATCAAAGGCCAGAAGATTGTATCCCGCCAGTGAGGCATCACCTGCTATACCGGCCACACCAATACTGTTGTTGTGTCTGGCAGCAATAATACCTGCTACCGCAGTACCGTGGGCATCGTCATCTTCGACAGGGGTAGGATCCCCTCCGGATGTATGGGATGTAAAATCGTAGTTGAGGTTTGTGAGGACATTATCTTTGAGATCCTCATGGTTTATATCCAGCCCATCATCGACTATTGCCACCAGCACACCTTTGCCACGGCAGCCTCCAATGTGCGGGCAGTTTTCCCACAGGGGCAGAACATTGAGATCCTCACCACGCTTGGCCTCATGGCCAGGGTGTCCGCTTTGTCCGGTGTTTTGAAGGTGCCACTGATGGGCAAAGAGGGGATCATTGGGTATGGGGTCTGTGGGGGGGGTAACATCTCCGCCGTTATCTGGCGGTGGGGTTACCGGAGGAGTGCTGGCACTGTCTGAGCTGCTACTGCTGCAGGCTGTTAAAAAAAGCAGAAGGGCAACTATCAGTCCATAAAAAGAGCAGGGAAAACACCGGAAAATTTTCACATAAGCCTCCTTTATTGTAACAATCACTTATTGGTCCAAATGAGCGGGACAGAATCAGCATTTCCTTTTCATTTGGCTGGTGAAGCGAAACTCAGGCAGCTACTTGTTTTATAGGCTCTCCAGCGCTATTGGGCGGTGAGTCATCAGACTATTCTCCCTGCTAAACAGATTGCCGACAGCGACTAAAAAGTTCATTTCTTTAAATAATTTAAGATGGACTCGCAAAAAAACAAAATTCCATAACCTTTTAAATTTGTTGTCTTTATGTGGTTTTGCTATTGATTCAAGGAGCCGTTTTTGTTACATATATCCTGTGATATTAATCTATTATAAGTATTTTGCATGATCTACGTCAAAGACCACAAACAGTACGACATGTTCAGTCCGTTTGAGCATCTTGGTCCAAAGAGGCTGGCTCTTCTGGAGTCATCATGGGCGCATCTGTTTCGTGAAGAAATCCTCCACAGACTTCCGGTCAAGAAACTGTTTCATCTCTTTGACGACGGGAAGGGTCGGCCTACCAAGGAACTCCATGCCATGCTCGGACTTGTTTTGTTACAGCAGATGGAGGATCTGACTGATGATCAGGCGATTCGGCAATATGCCCTTAATATCGAGTGGCACTATGCACTGAACATTACAGACCCTTCCGACTCCAGCTGCTATGTGGCTC
This sequence comes from Desulfobotulus mexicanus, assembly GCF_006175995.1. Lineage (NCBI taxonomy): Bacteria > Pseudomonadati > Thermodesulfobacteriota > Desulfobacteria > Desulfobacterales > Desulfobacteraceae > Desulfobotulus > Desulfobotulus mexicanus. The sequence goes on along the minus strand of NZ_VDMB01000033.1, from coordinate 17 downwards.
ACCGAACCCTTTGGGGC